>JANOCN010000642.1:0-12886 GCA_031412185.1 Betaproteobacteria bacterium
TGTCGGGCCTGCAGAGTTTCATTCTGTCCGACATGGGCGGCACCACCACCGACCTCGGTGTGTTGCTTGACGGGCGGCCGCAGGTGACCGAGCAGGGCGCGGAAGTGGGGGGTTGGCGCACCATGGTGCGGGCCATCGACGTGCGCACGATTGGTCTGGGCGGCGACAGCGAGATTCATCTGGGCACACACGGCAAACTCACGGTAGGCCCGCAACGCATCGTTCCGGTGTCTCTGCTGGGCGCGCGTTACCCCGAGGTGCTGGCTCTGCTGGAGGCCGATCTGGCGGATGTGGATGGTGGGGGGTCGATGCACGGGCGGTTTGTACTGCTGCCATTTGGTGCCAGGCCCGGAGCGGTGTCGGCTGAGCTGGCGCCGCGAGAGCGCGAACTGCTGGCGCGGGTGACCGGGCAGCCGCAAGCCCTGCGCAAACTGGCCGACTCGCTGGGCGCGCAACGCGCCATCGCATCGCTCAAGCGCAAAGGCCTGGTGCAAATTGGCGGGTTTACCCCATCGGATGCGGCGCACGTATTGGGCGTGCAAAACAACTGGTCGGCACCGGCGGCGCTGATGGCAGCACAACTTGGCGCACGCCTGCGCGATATGAAGTTTCCCACGCCCGAGCGCACCGAGGCTTTTGCGCGCGACGTGTGGAGCGAGACCGTGCGCCTGAGCGCCCGCGCCGTGCTGGACACGGCGGTGGGCGAACACCTGCGTGAAGACAAACTCATTCACGCCGTCTGTGCGGGCGAAGGCCAACTCGGCCTGGCCCGGCTCAGCATCACACCCAGCGTCCCGGTGGTAGCAGTAGGTGGCCCGGTGCGGGTGTACTACAGCGAGGTGGCGCGCCGTCTTGGTTGCGAAGTTGTATTTCCTGACTACGGCGACGTGGCCAATGCAGTGGGCGCGGCTACGGGTGTAGTGGCGCACAACGTGACTGTGCGGGTCGACGGGGACGGCAGCGGTTTGTTTACGCTGCACTCCACCGTAGGCACCCGGCAGTTCACCGACCCCGCTGTTGCGTTAGCAGCCGCTACTACTCTGGCACGACAGTCCGCCCTCGACGCCGTCATCGCGATGGGTGCAGCAGAGCCCCAGGTAAAAGTCAGCATCCGCAAGCAGTTGCTGCCGAATGCCGTGACTGACGCCGGGTTGCTGGAGGCAGTGGTGGTGGCCGAGGCGATGGGTCGGCCGAATGCGGCCGCTTGAGCGGATGACTGCCACCCAAAGCCCGACAGGCTCCTAGGCCAGCGCGTCCTCCCGTACAAACCACGGCGCGCGCGACTGGACCTGCGCACTTTGCCGCCCAACAGAAACAGCCCGCCAAGCAGCATGGCCCAGGTTCCGGGCTCGGGCACGGCGACGGCGATGCGGTAGATGTCGCCATTGAAACCCAACGCATAGATATTGCCCACACCGTCTTCGCCGAACGATGCGAGCTCGTTGGCACCGAAAGGGGTACCCAGCTCGGCCGTGCGTTCGGTCAGGCTGCCAGCAACGTTACCCCCCTGGCGGATGGTGAAGATGCGGCCCGAGACAAAGTCGCCAAAGAAATAACTGCCGTCCAGGCCCGGCTCTGCGCCGCCGTGGTATGCGTAACCGCCAATGATCGACTCGCCCAACTGGTTGTGGGCATATTCGAAGATCGGGTTGGTGGCACCAGCGGGTGCGGGGTCTGCAACAGCGGGGTTGTCTATGCTGCCTTCGCGCGCACGCCAGCCGTAATTGACCCCCAAAACGCTGCCAGCGGCCTGGAAGTTGACCTCTTCACGACTGTCCTGGCCCACGTCGGCGATCCAGAAGTCGCCGCTCAGCCGGTCAAAGCTGTTGCGGTACGGGTTGCGCAAGCCGTAGGCCCATATTTCGTCATTACCGGCAATCGCCCCCGCAAACGGGTTGTTGGCGGGCACCGTGTAGCCGCCACCGGCCTGCGGCGTGATCCGCAGAATCTTGCCCAGATTGCTGTTCAGGTTTTGTGCCAGATTGTTGGGGTCGTTGCCGCTGCCACCGTCGCCCGTGGCGATATACAGCTGGCCGGGGTCGGTGCTGCGAAAACCGATCCAGCCGGCTTTGTGGTTGTCCAGCCCTGCCGGTTGCGCGACGGAGATGATCAGCCTCGCCGATGCGGGGTCGGCGCTGTTGGCGGCGGGCAGTGGGGCGGTGTAGGCCGCCACCACCGTGTTGCGCGTAGTCTGGTCGATGTAGTCGACGTAAAAGCGGCCGTTGCTGGCAAAGCCGGGGTCGAACGCCATGCCCAGCAGGCCGCGTTCGCCTGACGTGTCCACCAGCGTGCTGATATCGAGGTAAGTGGATTTGACGCCGTTGTCCAGCACTTGTACGCGCCCACCTTTTTCCACGATGAACAGCCGCGCATCGCCGGTGGGTGCAGTCAGGAATACCGGTTGGGAAAACAGGCTGGGCAGCTGCACTGCGTCGAGCGCCCATGCAGGGCCTGCCAACCCACAAACCAGTGCGGCGGCGGCGGCCCGCGCGAAACAATCTTTTTTCATGCAATCTCCCTTGAAACGAACCAGTGCAATTTGGCTCGCAGTGTGCGGGCCTGCGCTAGCTCCGTCAAGGGCCCGAAAGAACTATGGCAGGGGGAAAATTGAGCAGCACCACGTACCGGCGCAACCAGCAGACAAGCCAGCGGCGACCGGAGTCGCTGCCAGTGTAATAAGCGCGGTTTGTCAGCTCTTGCGCCTGCGTACGCCCGCTACAAAATCCTTGAGACTTCTGGATGGCGTCTGACGGGCGTCATTGAACGTACTAACGCATCGCCCGCACCAGGTCCAGCACCAGCTGCGCCACCATATCGGGGCGTTCTTCGTGCGCCAGATGGCCCAGGCCGGGTAGCGCCGTGATGCTGGTGAGCGGGTGCTGCGGCAACAGCGACAGCACACGGTGTGCCTGTGCAGGGGGAATCGCCCGGTCGTTGGTGCCCACTACCAGGCGTACCGGGGTCAACAGGCGCGGCAAGTCGCGCGCCAGCGCCTGCAGGTCCCAGTTCGCCATCATCGCCAGCGCTCCCGCCGCGTGACCCGGGTTACGCACCAGACGTCCATACAGCGCCTGCCCGGTCGGGTCGAGCACCGAGCCGGTGCCAGCCAGCAGCCGATCAAGCACCGAGGGGTCGGACGCGCGCCAGGCAAACAGCCGGGGGATCAACGGGGCCGTCGCCAGGAGTTTGGCGACCGGCGAAAAAAGCTGGCCCGCCAGCCCACCCAGCGGCAACAGCGCACCGTTGAGGCTGACCACTGCCTTGGGCGCAACCAGGCCATCCAGGCACATCCGCAGGGCCACCGCCGCGCCAGCCGAGTGGCCCACCAACAAATCGGGTGGCAGGTGCATGCGGTGCATCAACGCCGCTACAGCGCGTGCCATGCCCGGCAAGGACATGTGGTCGGCCCCTGCGCGTGCGTCCGTCATCGCCGTAAAAGCATGGCCCGGCAAGTCGGCCGCCACGACGCGCAGGTGGTTTGCCAGCAGCGGCATGAGAGCACGCCAGGAATGGGTGGACGCACCAGTGCCGTGCAGCAGCCACAGCACCGGCACCCGCCCCGGCCCAGCGTCCAGCGGCGCACCCATGTCCTGCACATGCCAGCGCACTCCGCCTGCTGCCACGAAACTGCTCGCGTCGCGGTTGGGCCAGTCGCGGCCATCACGCTCCCAAACCAGGTGGTTGCTCACGCTTCGATCCGCACGGTGAATCAGCGCTACCGCGCGGGAGTCGAGGCAGTGGCAAATCGCACCGCCTGCGACATGGCCGCAGAACCGGCATAAGGCAGCGGCAAGTATGCCGCCCCCATGGCCAGCGCGAGTTCCCGGCCGCTTGGCTGGGGTTGCGGCGACGTATCCAGCAACAGAGCGGTCAGGGCGTCCGCGCGCAACAAGCGTGCCGCCTGCAGCGCGTCCTGCGTGGCGCGCTCCCGGCCCGCTGAGCCGTCGCGCGCAATGTTGGCCCGGCCATCGGTCAGCAACACGATGATGGGTGTTTCGCCGCGCCGATTGCACGCCAATGCCAGCGCCCGCGCTGCGTCCAGGGCGCTAGCCAGGGGCGTGCCACCGCCACCAGGCAAGCCGGCCAGGCTGCGTTTGGCGCGCACCAGCGAACGGGTGGGCGGCAGCAACAGCTCGGCGGCCTTGCCCCGAAACGCCAACACCGCCACGCGGTCGCGCCGCACGTAGCAGTCGGCCAGCAGCAATTCGACCGCGCCCTTGGCTTCGGCCAGCCGGTGCAGGGCGGCAGACCCCGACGCATCGACTACAAAGATGGTGGTGGTTTCGCGGCGTTGTTTGAAGCGGCTGACATGGAAGTCTTCACGCCGCACTTCGATCCTGCGGGCCGCTGGTGTCTGCGCCGCTTCTTGGCGGCGTAACTTTTGCCATGGCGCTGCAGCGCGCAGCGTTTCGATCAGGTTCAGGCGGGTACCCGCAACGATGTCGCCACGCCGTGCACCCAGCGGGCGGCCGCGCGCTTTGCTGTGTTGCTGGGCACCCGACCCGCTGGAGGATGGTGCCCGCGCCCGGTTGGCCTGCCCGAACTGCAAGGCTGCCAGCAAGCCGGCCGGGATGGCGGCCTGTGCGGCAGCGAGCACGACATCGTCCAGTTCCTGGTCGGTCGGTTCGGTGCTGGGTGCCGGGTCGTCGGGCGGGGTCAAGTCGGAGGAAGGGTCATCTGCAGGCGGCGCTGACTGCGCCGGTTCGTCCTGCGCCTGCGCGCTGGCTGGGTCCTGCTCGTCGGCGGGCGGTGTGAGCAATTGCGTGGCGCGTGGGGCCAGCACCAGGCCCGCAGCCAGGCTGCAGTCCTCGGGGCTGACCTCGCTACGGCCATCGAGTGCGGCCACGGCGCGCGCGGCGCGCAGCGCCAGCAGCGGCGCGCGCAGTGATGACACACCCAGCGCCCAGGCGGTGCCACACAGGGCCTGCAGCATGGCATTGGACGCAAGCACGCGCGGCAGCAGCTGGCGCGCAGCCAAAATATCTTCAGGGTTCCAGAGGTGGTCTGGTGGCACCGTCTCGCTGGCCGCAGCCGCGTCCATCTGCAGATGAAACGCCAGCCGATCGAGCAGCGCCGCTGGCAATTTTTCTTCGTCGCTGCAGCCTTCATCCAGCGCCACCAGGCCCAGGCGGGCCGGACTGCGCATCGACATGCCGTTGCGCTCCATGGCGACTTCGCCGCTGTCGTGCACCTGTGCCAACCGTGCAGCGGTGCTGGCGCTCAGGCGTTCTGCACTGGCAAGCACCGCCACGCCGCCATCGGTTTGCGCCAGCAGCCCGGCTTGTGCCACCGGTCGGCCAGCGCGCAGCGTGGCCGCCAGATCCAGCCCACCGAGCAGGCGGCTGTCGTCCGCATGCAGCGGAATGCGCCGCAGCGGCAACCCAACCGGCAAGAAGTGCCGCAACAACTGTTGCCACTGGTCGCGCGCGCCGCCTGCCCGTGCGCGCAAAGCGACACCCCCCAGGCCCGCCGGGTCAACCGCCAACAACGCGGCAACCAGGGCCGGTGTGATCCAGGGGTCGGGTGCAACGCTATCGGATGCGGCCATCGGTGCAGGCTGGTGGCCCCATCACGCGCCGAACAACTCGGCCACGGCACGCTGCACGCGTACGGTGGAGCCTGCGTCGTCGAGCGGGTTGCGCCGCAGCCGGTGCCGCAGCGCAGGTGCGGCGACCTGGCGCAGATGCGCGTCGCCAATGGCGGCGTCACCCTGCAGGGCAGCTACCGCCCGGGCAGCGCGGATCAGGGTCAGGTCGCCACGCAGGCCGTCGGTGCCCAGGGCCATACACAGAGCCGCCGCACGGGTGCGGGCTGCGTCGGGAATGACCACGGTGTGCAACTGGCGTTTGCCGGCCAGGATCCGTTTGCGGGTGCGTTCGTCTTCTTTCTTCCAGTGGGCGCTGAAGGCAACCGGGTCACGCTCAAAATCGTCGCGCCGACGCACTACTTCCACCCTTGCTGCCAGATCGTCCGGCGTCTTGACTTCGACCGACAGCCCGAAACGGTCCAGCAGCTGCGGGCGCAACTCGCCTTCTTCCGGGTTGCCGCTACCCACCAGCACAAAACGCGCCGGGTGGCGCACGCTCAAGCCATCGCGCTCCACCACGTTTTCGCCGGAAGACGCCACGTCGATCAGCAGGTCTACCAGATGGTCTTCCAGCAGGTTGACCTCATCGATGTACAAAAACCCCCGGTGGGCGCGCGCCAGCAGCCCAGTCTCGAAGGCCTTGACACCCTGTGACAGGGCGCGTTCGAGGTCCAGCGCGCCGACCACCCGGTCTTCGGTTGCACCGAGCGGCAGATCCACCACCGGCACCGGCAGCAGGCAGGTCTTGAGAATC
Source organism: Betaproteobacteria bacterium (assembly GCA_031412185.1). Lineage (GTDB taxonomy): Bacteria > Pseudomonadota > Gammaproteobacteria > Burkholderiales > Burkholderiaceae_C > CAISIP01. Next base: position 6,342 of record JANOCN010000642.1, read on the forward strand.
CCTTTGGCGTCTTTGGCGCGCAGGGTCTTGCATTCTTCACACAGGCTGTCGGGGTGGTCCGGGTCGCAGCCGTAGCGGCAGCCCGCCACCGCCTTCATTTTTGGCAGCAGGGCGGCGAGGGCACGCACAGCAGTCGATTTACCGGTACCCCGGTCACCAAACACCAGCACACCGCCAATAGACGGGTCCACGGCAGCGATCAGGATGGCAAGTTTCATCTCGTCCTGACCGACGATCGCAGAGAAGGGAAAAGTCAAAGCCATAATGCACGAACCAAGTTGACAGCAAAGTATGTCACACGAAATGTACGGCAAGCCGCCCTGCTTCACGCGCCGGGCTGGAGGCCATGGCAACCACTTGGCACTGGCGCATCGGTTGTACAGTGCCACCCATGAAACGCCTTCCCCCCCTCAACGCCCTGCGTGCTTTTGACGCATCGGTACGTACCGGCAGTTTTACCAAGGCCGGGGAGACGCTGCACGTAACCCAGGGAGCCATCAGCCGACAAATCAAACAACTCGAAGAATGGCTTGGCAAACCGGTGTTCGTGCGCCATTACCAGGGCCTGATCCTGACGCCTGCTGGCAGCGTGCTGGCAAAAAGTCTGGACAGTGCGTTCGGCACGATCCAGATTGCGGTCCAGCAGATCCAGCACCTGGGGGCGCGCCAGCGCATATCGGTCAACGTGCCGGAGACCTTTGCGTCGCGCTGGCTGGCTCCGCGTCTGCGTGCGTTTCATGGGCGCCATCCGGACATCGACCTGTCCATCACCACCAGCGCAGTGCATACACTGCGTGAGGCCCAGCAGTACGACTGCCTGGTGATGTTCCTGGACGAACCCTGGGCCAAGGGTGATTGCCGTCTATTGCGCCAGGAGCATTACATCGCAGTGGCCAGCCCCGAGTTATGGCAGGGCGGCACGCCGCCCGACCTGGCCAAGGCGACCTTGCTGCATGTGCTGGCGGGCAGCAAACGGCTGTTGATCTGGGAAAACTGGTTTGCGTCGCTCGGTATCCGCAGCATCGACACCAAACCCGGCATTGCGTTTTCTACCATGGACCAGGCCATCAACGCCGCGGTATCGGGTGCAGGTGTGGCGGTGGTGGATGCACCGATGGTGGAGCGCGATCTGGCCGAGCAGCGCCTGCGCCGACTCGATTCCCACGAGTTGACCGGGAGCCATGGCTACTGGTTTGTCGAGCCGCACGAACGCGGCTTGCGCGACCCGGCACACAGTGCGGTGGTGGCGCTGTTCCAGTCGTGGTTGCTGGAAGTCAGCCGCAGCGGCCTTATGGTCGAACCACCACTGCGTCCAGGCTGAGCGCGCGGATTTCTTCGGCGGCTGTTTCGGCTTGCGCTCGTGCAACAAACGGCCCAACGCGGACACGGGTGAGTTTTCCTTTGCTGCCGTGGATCTGCTGCGTGTAAGCGGGCAACCCTGCCGCCAGCAGCTTGGCATGGGCCGCACGGGCGTTGCCGTCTTGCGCAAACAGGCCTACGTTGATGTGGAAAGCTTGCGCGGGCGGGGCATCGGTCGTATTCGCTACTGCAACCGATGCGGGCTTTGCCACGGCAGGCGCGGAGGAGCCGGGTGGGGTTGGGATAGTGGCACTGGCAGTGACGGTCGGAGGTGCTGGTGCTGGTGCTGGTGCTGGTGCTGGTGCGCTCACCGTGGAAGACGGCAACGCCACCACCGGCTGCGCCGCCGGCTGGCGCAACCCGATCCACCCGCCAATCAGCGCTCCGGCCAGCGCAGCGTTGGCAAGTGCCAGCCAGGCCAGCCGCTGCCGTGTGCTGGCCTGGCGCTTTAGCAGCAAACCTGCCTCCGCTGCGGAGGTCGAGTCTGCCAGCGCGCGTGCGATGCGCCTGCGGCAGTGCACGTACAGCAGCGCATTGCCCCACATGCCAGGCAGCACGAACACCACTGTCACCAATACCAGGCTGATCCCCAACTCGCGCTGCGCCGAGGCCTGGAACACCAGCCGACCGATGCCGAACACCAGCAGCGCCAGACCTGGCACGCCTACGGCATAGACAAACGCGGCCCCCCATAGCTGCCGCAATACCATCCAGTTGAGCGTACACAGGCTGGCGGCCCAGTTCCAGCCCGCACCCGCCCGGCCGAGGTCGTCGAAGCCCGCAAAGGCCTTGAGGTAGTAGCCGGTATTGACTGGCCCGAGGGCGGCACGGTACAGGGCGTCTAACGTGCTGCCGTCGGCGATATCGAGCACTGTCTGTGCAGGCGGCGCCAGCGACAGGGCAGGCGCAGTGTCAGTCAACGTGGGCTCTGGCATAACCCATTCTGGCATCGCCCGCGGTGCCTTCTTCAGCGCGTCGCAGCAGCGCCCGCTGTGCCGATCCCTCAGCCCCGATAGACGATGCGGTAGATCGCGCCCGCAGCATCGTCTGCCACCAGCAGCGAGCCGTCGGGGAGGACCAGCACATCCGCCGGTCGGCCCCAGGCGCTTTCGCCTTGCAGCCAGCCGCTGGCAAAGGGTTCGTAGGCCACCGCCTTTCCGTCTTGCAGACGCACCAGCGAAATCCGGTAGCCGATCTTGCTGGAGCGGTTCCAGGAGCCGTGTTCGGCAATGAAGACCTGGTTGCGGTACTGCGGCGGGAACATCGTGCCGGTGTAGAAACGCATGCCCAACGCTGCCACGTGTGCACCCAGATGTTGCATGGCGCACCTACCGGCACATAGAGTTAGCTACAGGCCAGTGGCAACCGTAGTAAGCTCCTGGGCCTTGTAGTGGCACCGTAACGCACGGCAAACACCTTGCCCGCCCGCATGCTGCCGACGAACACGGTGCCGCCGTTGGCATCGGTACGCCCGAGCCTCATCTGGCGCGCATTGTCCACCGGCGCCCACAGCGCAATCGAAAAACCAGGCGGCAGTTTGATCTGCGCCAGCGGCGGGTCGGCAGAGCGTACCAGCGTGGAAAACAGTGACGGGACAAGTCCCACACCGACCAGCATCTTGCGCATCCCCACTCCTCGCGAGAAAAAGTTGCGCCACTATGGCATAGTTCATCCACCAACTCTCCACACTTCCACCATGACCACACGCCGCCGCTTTGTCCAGATTCTTCCTTTCTCCAGCGTTGCATTGCTCGCCGCCTGTTCGCGCCCGCCCGAGCCGGCTGCACCCGCCGCGCCAGCTGCGCAGCCGGCAGCAGCACCTGCAGCGCCCGCAGCGCCTGCTGTGGCCGCACCTGCGGCGCCAGCCGCCTCCAGCGCAGCGGCAACCCCTGCTGCCACAGCCACCGTTTTGACGATGGTGGATGAGAAAGAACCGCAGGCGGTTGCGCTCGGTTACGTGGACGACGCGACCCGTGTCGACAAGGTCAAGTACAAGAATTACGTCGCCGGCAGCCAGTGTGGCAACTGCGTGTTATTTCAGGGCAAGCCCGGGGATGCAGCCGGACCATGCCCACTTTTCGCGGGCAAACAGGTCGCTACCAAAGGCTGGTGTACCTCCTGGGCGAAAAAGGCCTGAGCCATCAAGCATTGTGATGGTCCGTCCCTGTGCAAGACGCAGGCCGCGCCATAGCGCCCGCTGAGGCTTGCTTGCGCCCGGCTGCGGGTACAGTCTCGCCAATGAACCAGAGCACCCGGACCTGCACACTCGATCCGCACAGCCGCGAACTGTTGCTGCGCATCGGCGCCTTGACTACAGCCGTCGCACCGGGTGAACTCACGCTCCAGCGCCGCCGCTTGTTGGCGCGCCAAGCCAACACCCTCCTGTTGCCTGACGGGGGTGCTGCCGCAGCCCAGCGCGAGGACAAGCGCGTCGAACTTGCGGGAAGAACTCTGTCCGCACGGCTTTACCGCCCTCAGACCGGTGGCCCTCCCACCGCCGCGAGCGACGTCCTGCTGGTGTTTTTCCACGGCGGGGGCTGGGTGGTGGGCGACCTGGAAACCCACGACAACGCGTGTGCGTTCCTGACGCAGCGCCTGGGTTGTACGCTGCTCAGTGTGGAGTACCGCAAGGCACCGGAGCATCCGTTCCCCGCCCCGTGTGATGATGCAGCCGATGCCTACGCCTGGGCTGCGGCGCAATCCGGAGCCTGGGGCTGCGCACGAGTCGCAATTGCTGGCGACAGCGCGGGCGGCCACCTGGCCGCATATGCTGTGTATGCCAACGCCCAGGTGGCCACAGCGGCGGCACTGCTTTTTTATCCCGTGGCCGGTATGGACTTTGCCAATGCCAGCTACGCGCACAGGGGGGCCGGGCCGGGGCTGACCGCTGGTGCGATGGCCTGGTATTGGGAACAACTGCTGGGCCATGCACAAACGTCCACCGATCCGCGCGCAGTGCCGGTGCTCCAGCAGTGGCACCGCCCGCCACCACCGAGCGTGGTGAGCCTGGCCTGGCATGACCCGCTGCACGATGAAGGGCTGGCTTATGCCGACGTGCTGCGGCGGGCCGGTGCAGATGTGCGGCTGCAGGTTGCCCCGGACATGGCGCACGGTTTTTTGCGCTATTGCAGCATCAACACGTCTGCGCGCCGCCATGTGGAAGCGGCAGCGGACAGCTTGCTGGATTGCCTAGCACGCTCGCGCTGAGACTGCCCCGATGGGCATAGGACGGGCCATACCTACGTGCGGCGTGCGGCGTAGGGCGTGTGCTGCCTACGCCGTCTTCTCTTCCTGCACTTGCAGCTCCCTGCGCATCGTGTCGCGCATCACGAATTTCTGGATCTTGCCGGTGATCGTCATCGGGAAAGCATCCACAAATTTGACGTAGCGCGGCACCTTGTAGTGGGCGATGCTTCCTTTGCAGAAGGCGCGGATCTCGTCTGCAGTGGCGCTCTGGCCGGATTTCAGGATGATCCAGGCGCACAACTCTTCGCCATACTTGCTGTCGGGTACACCGACCACCTGCACGTCCGACACCGCCGGGTGCCGGTACAAGAACTCCTCCACTTCGCGCGGATAGACGTTTTCGCCGCCGCGTATCACCATGTCCTTGATGCGGCCCACGATGTTGACGTAACCCTCACTGTCCATGGTGGCGATGTCGCCGGTGTGCATCCAGCCGTCGGCATCGATCGCCTCGCGCGTTTTTGCCTCGTCGCCCCAGTAGCCGTGCATCACTGCATAGCCGCGGGTACAGAACTCACCGGCCTGGCCCACAGGCAGGGTTGCGCCGGTGTCCGGGTCGATGATCTTGATTTCAAGGTGCGGCTGCACCAGGCCCACGGTAGACACGCGTTTGTCCAGGGGTGTGTCTGCGCCGCTCTGGCAGCTCACCGGGCTGGTCTCGGTCATGCCATACGCGATGGTGACTTCGGCCATGTGCATCTCGCCCAGCACTTTCTTCATCACTTCTATCGGGCATGGAGAGCCAGCCATGATGCCGGTGCGCAGGCTCGACAGGTCGAACTCCTTGAACCGGGGGTGTGCCAGCTCTGCGATGAACATGGTGGGTACACCATGCAGCCCGGTGCACTTTTCGGCCTGCACCGCTTGCAACACGGTCAGCGGGTCGAAACCATCGTTGGGGTAGACGATACAGGCACCGTGGGTAAGGCAGGCCAGATTGCCCAGCACCATGCCAAAGCAGTGGTACAGCGGCACCGGCACACACAAGCGGTCGTGTTCGCTCAGGTTCATGGCTTCGCCGATAAAGAAGCCGTTGTTAAGGATATTGCGGTGCGTCAGCGTGGCACCTTTCGGGAAACCCGTGGTACCGCTGGTGAACTGGATATTGATCGGGTCGGTCGCCCGCAGTGTGCTGGCGACCGTGCGCAGCGCAGGGTCGTCCGGGTCGCCCCTGGCCAGGAGCTGTGCAAAGGTCCACATGCCAGGCACCACCGCAGCGCCCAACTGCACGATCACTTTAAGGTGAGGCACCCGGGCGGCAACGAGTTCGCCTGGCGCAACGTCCGAGAGCTCGGGTGCCAGCTCCTGCACCATGCCCAGGTAGTCGCTGGTCTTGAACGCGGTCATGGTCACCAGCATGCGGCAGCCGACCAGGTTGAGCGCGTATTCCAGCTCGGTCACCCGGTACGCCGGGTTGATGTTGACCAGCACGATACCCGCCTTGGCGGTGGCTATCTGCATCAGCAGCCACTCGTAACAGTTGTGCGCCCAGATGCCCACGCGTTCGCCTTTTCCAAGGCCGCTGCGCAGCAATGCGCTGGCGAGGCGGCTGGAAGCCAGGTCGAGTTCGCGGTAGGTGAAGCGCCGGTTCTGGTGGCACGAGACCAGCGCTTCGCGCGCAGGAAAACGCTGCACGATGCCGGCGAAGAAGTCGCCAATGGTGTGTTCTGTCAAAGCCGGGCTGGTGGCGCCGCGGCTAATGCTTTCGGTCAACGCTGCCATGGCTGCCTCCTGGGTCTGGTGTCGCTGCGTGCGCGTTTGTGCCGACCACAGCATAAACCCTGTGAAGCGGCTGGGATAAAACGGGGATGCACTTTCTCGGCTAGAGTCTGGGCGGCGTAGAAACTCTCCAATCCCGGTCGCCCATGCGTGTTGTTATTGCTCTTGCTCTGTTAACTATTGTGGGCCTGGTTGGCGCCCAACCCGCACCCCACGGCCCG
>JANOCN010000643.1:0-8175 GCA_031412185.1 Betaproteobacteria bacterium
CCGATCAGTGACACCACCGGAAGCAGCGCCGGCTTGAGCGCATGGCGCAGGATGATGGTGTGGGTCGGCAGCCCCTTTGCGCGTGCCGTGCGGATGAAATTGCTGTGCAGCACCTCGATCAGGCTGCCACGCATGACGCGCCCGATGGTCGCCACGTTGATGAAGATCAGCAAGGCCATCGGCAGCACCATGTAACGCGGCGCGAAATCGTTCCAGCCGCCCGAAGGCAGGAGCTTGAGCCAGATCGCGAACACGAGGATCAGCACCGGCCCAATGACAAAGGAAGGAAATGCGTGGCCCAGGTTGCCCGCCAGCATCACCAGGTAGTCCACCGCGCTGTTTTGCCGCAACGCCGCGATGGTGCCCAGCAACACGCCGAGGAACAGCGCGATCAGGATCGAGCCGCCGCCAATCGCCGCCGACACCGGCAGCGCCTTGGCCACCAGCTGGTTGACACTCCAGTCTTCATACCGGAACGAGGCGCCCAGATCCCCGTGCAGCAGGTTGTTCAGGTAATACAGGTACTGCTTCCACAGTGGCTGGTCGAGGTGGTACTTGGCCTGCAGGTTGGCCAGCACCGCCGCCGACACCTTGCGCTCTTCATCAAACGGCCCCCCCGGCGTGGCGTGCAGCAGCAGGTAACAAACCGTGATGACGGCCAGCAACGTCGGGATGGTCGCCAGCACACGGCGAAAGGTGTACGACCACATGGGATGGGGTCGCCCAGTAGAAAGACGCGCCGCCTTTAATGTTTGATGATGTAGAGGTCTTTCGCACGGTACCGGTCGAGCGAATTGGTCAATGAATACCCACCCACATAAGGCTTGACCAGCCGGGGCTGCGTGTACTGCAGCAACGGGATCATCGGGTAATCGTCCATGATCAACTTCGCCGCCTGCGTCAGCAAGGTCTTGCGTTTGGCCTGGTCCAGCGACTTGTTGCCCTCGTCAATCAGCGCCTCTGCCTTGCGGTTGCAGTTGCCTTGGCTGTTCTGGTCGGAATCGCATTGCACCAGGGTCAGGAAGGTGGTGGCGTCGTTGTAGTCGGCAATCCAGCCGTTACGCGCCATCTGGTAGTCGCGGTCGTTGCGCTTCTTGATCAGCACCTTGAACTCCATCGCCTCCATCTCCAGTTCGATGCCGAGTTTGGTTTTCCACTCCGAGGCAGCAAAGATGGCCATCTTCTTGTGGTACTCGCTGGTGTTGTAGGAGAACTTGAGCTTGGTGCCCGGTGCCACGCCGGCGTCCGCCAGCAGCTTTTTGGCTTCTGCAACGCGTTTGTCCATCGGCCACTTGGCCCAGTCGTAAGACGTCACGTCAGCACCGGCCACCCCGCCCACCACCACACCATAAGACGGCACCTGGCCATCGGCCGTGACTTTCTGGGCCAGGATGTCACGGTCTATCACCATGGACAGCGCCTTGCGCACACGAAGGTCCTTGAATACCGGGTCGGCGTTGTTCAGCGAGTAATAACGCAGGCCCAGCATGGGCGCATTGCGGATTTCCTTGGGGTATTGCGCCTTGTACTTGTCGTAGGTGTTGGCCGGCAAGGTGTAGACCCAGTCGTTCTCGCCCGACTCGTACATCTTCACGTCTGCGTTCTGCTCTTCAACCGCCAGGTACGTCATCTGGTTCAGCTGCACATTCTTGTTGTCCCAGTAGTTGCTGCTCTTGGCAAGAATGATCTTGCTGTTGACTTGCCAGTCTTTGAGCGTGAACGCACCATTGCCAACAATATTGGCGGGTTTGGTCCACTCTTTGCCGTGTTTCTCGATGGTGGCCTTGTGTACCGGACCCAACTGCAGGTTGGACACCACTTCCGGTAAAAAGGCGGCTGGGAACGGCGTCTTGATCTCTAGCGTGTAAGCATCGAGCGCCTTGACGCCCAGCTCGGCGTTGGGTTTCTTGCCCTCAATGATGTCCTTCGCGTTTTGCAGGAAGATGCCATACGTCGAAGCGTATTTTGAGGCCGTGGCCGGGTCGACAAAGCGACGCATACCGTACACGAAGTCGTCAGCCGTCACCCCGTCTCCGTTGGACCATTTGGCGTTCTTGCGCAGCTTGAAGACCCAGGTTTGCGGGTCGGTCTGTTTCCAGCTCTCGGCCACGCCCGGAACGACCTTGCCGCTGGAGTCCACTGCTGTCAATCCTTCGAACAGATCGCGAATGACATTGTTGGCCGGTACGCCGGAGGCATTGGCCGGGTCCAGGGTCTCGGGCTCCGAGCCGTTGTTGCGCACCAGTTCCTGCTTGTCATGCAGCTTTACGCCAGCAGGCAGTGTGGCGGCAAGCGCCACCGAGCCGTAGGCCAGACCAATGCCCAGGGCCAACGCGCACATATTGACTTTGATTTTCATAAGAACTCTCCAGACAAAAAATTGATTACGTACCGCGCTCTGGGCACAAGAGTCACTGCGGCAAACCAAGCAAGTATCAAGCCACAAACTCCGGCACGACAAGGTGCGCGACCAGTATTTGAATATACCGCTGGCGCGAAGGCGATTCAGTAGGGAGTAACCCTTCGTGGGAAGGGCGCAGACAGGAGCGTGGAGAGGTGCGCTCGACCTCCCGTCTATTTTGCCGCAGCCCCTGCAGCCGACGGCGGACGGCCCAGCATGAAACCAGCCTCCACCGGCAGCAATTGGCCTGTGACCATGGAATCCTCTTCCAGCAGCCAGCACACCGCGCGCGCAATATGCTCGGGTCGGCTGACTTTTCCCAGCGCCGAGGCCGCCGCAAACTGGCCCTTGACGCGCTCGTAGCCTTCCTCGCCCAGCCCTTCTCGCATCCAGCGGCCTTCTATCAGCCCGGGCAACACTGCATTGACACGAATCGCCGGCGCCAGCTGGCGTGCCAGCGCCACCGTCAGAATGTTTAACGCGGCTTTGGACAATACATACGGAAACGAGCTGCCGCTACCGGTAAGACCTGCGATGGATGACACATTGACGATCGCACCACCGCCTTGCATATGCGGCTGCACGGCACGGGCCATCTGGAACGGGCCGATGCTGTTCACAGCATAGATGTTCTGAAAGTCGCTCGCGCTCACGCCGTGCAGATCAGCCATGGGGACAAACCGGGTCATGCCCGCGCTGCACACCAACGCATCGATACGACCCCAACGCGCCATCGCCTGGCGCACGAGTTCCCGGCAATCGTCATCGCTGGCCACGTCACCCTTGACTGCCAACGCATCTGCGCCGAGCGCAACGCACTCCTGTACTACGCTGGCTGCCGCCTCTGCGCTTCGGCTGTAGTTCACCAGCACGTTGTACGACTTCGCGCAGAGCATGCGTGCCACGGCGGCACCTACCCCGGAAGCGCCGCCAGTGATGATTGCGACCGACTTGTCGCTCATTGTTGCGCGCCCGCACCGACCGCAGTCGCGCGGAAATAGCGCCGGACCACGTGTTCGGCGATGCAGGCCGGCCGTTCCACGCCTTCGATTTCGAAGCGCACGGTCCAGGTCATCTGGATACCGTTGTCCACGTCGTCGAGCTGGGTCAGCACAAACCGGCCGCGCACCCGGCTGCCGGCACGCACCGGGTTGGTAAATCGCACCTTGTTGAGGCCGTAGTTGACACCGACGTCGCAAAACGGGATATCGATGTCATCCAGGTAAAACTTGCCCAGCAAAGACAAGGTGAGGAAACCGTGCGCGATGGTGCCGCCAAATGGCGACTCGGTAGCAGATCGTTCGGCATCCACGTGTATCCACTGGAAGTCACCGGTTGCCTGGGCAAACAGGTCGATGCGTTCCTGCGACACCAGCACCCACTCTGTGACGACCACTTCTTTTCCAACCTGGGCACGCAGTTTTTCAAGGGTGCTGATGTCGGCGCTAGGCATGGGGATCTCCTTGTCAGTCTGAGGTGGGGTAGAGGTAGTCAGGCAGGGGCAATTCGGACCGGGGTTTCCAGCGCACCGGCCTGGTCGCGCAACGTGCGCTTCACCAGTTTGCCGTTGGCATTGCGCGGCAACGGTTCCAGCGAAAGCGTGTAACTTTCGGGCACTTTGTAGTCGGACAGGCGGCTGGCGCAATATGCTTTCAGTTCCTCGCCGGTTGCGCCCGGCGCGCGCAGCGCAACAAATGCATGCACGCGTTCTCCCAGCACCGGACATGGTTTGGCAACCACAGCGCACTCCAGCACCGCCGGATGCGCATACAACACGTTTTCGACCTCGATCGTGTAGATTTTGAATCCACCCCGGTTGATCATGTCCTTCTTGCGGTCAACCACCTTCACGTAGCCCTCAGCGTCGATAGAGCCGATGTCGCCCGAGCGCCAGAAGCCACCGGTAATGTTGGCACGCGTTGCTACAGGATTGTTCCAATAGTCCTTGACCACCATCGGACCCTTGATCCAGATTTCGCCGAGCTGGTCGTGCGCCAGCTCGCGGCCGTCGTCGTCGAACACCGCGATTTCCGCGCAGGCAAGATTGCGACCAACCGTCTCGGTGTGCGCGCCGGTCGCGCCCTGCGGCATCAGCGTCGCGGGCGAGGTGGTTTCGGTTGAGCCGTAACAGTTCATCAGGGTGAGATCGGGGATGGTGCGCGCCAGGCTGGCGATGCTCGCCAGAGGCATGGGTGCGCCGCCATACGCACCCACGCGCCAGGCCGACAGGTCGTGCTGGTTGAAGTCGCTTTGCAGCAGGCAAAGGTTGTACATCGCGGGCACCATCAATGCGTGGGTCATGCGTTCGCGCGCTGCCAGCCGCAGGAAGTCGGCCGCCTTGAATACCGGCAAAATGACCAGTGTTCCAGCGCAATGCACCATGGTCGTAATCAGCGCTACCAGCCCGGTCACGTGGCTGAGGGGCACCGCGGCAATCGACACATCGCGTGGGCCCAGTCCCATGGCAATCCGGTAATGCATGGACGAATGGACGATGCCGAGGTGTGTGAGCGTTGCGCCTTTTGGATTGCCGGTGGTGCCAGACGTGTACATGATTGCCGCCACATCTTCCTCGTTAACCGAAGCCGGAGATGTGTGGCCGTGATTGCCCAGCAGCGACTGGAAATCCTCCGAGCCATCACAAGCGCCGATGGACACGCGCAGGCGCAGCGCCGGTACGTCGCCTGCAACCGGCAGCCTCTCGCCCAGGTCCGCGTCATGCACCAGCGCGGCTGCCGCGCAGTCACCCAACATGTACGCCAGCCCGGGTGTCTGTTCGCGCGTGCTGAGCGGCACCGAAATAGCGCCCAGATGCGCCACCGCAAACAGCGTGGTCACGAACTCGGTGCGGTTGCCGATCAGCAGCGCCACCCGGTCCCCGGCACCAATACCACGCTGCGACAGGCCGGCTGCAAGCCGAGCGGATAAGTCGCTCAGACCTTGCCAGGTGATGCGCTCATCGCCGCACACCAACGCAGTTCCCTGCGCATGGCGCGCCGTCGCGTCCACCAGCATCGCATGCAGACTGGCCGGGCGATCGACGAAACAGCGCACCACACGGTCGCCAAAGTGTGCTTCGAGCCGCGTGGCAGGCCAGGTGTCGTCCCATTGCGTCATAGGGTAACCTCCGCGCCAAGCGCTGCGGTGCTATAAGCCTTGGGAGCGGCCCGGCAGCTCATGGTGGCGATCCTTCAGCTGTGACATACATTGGCAGCAAGTCAGTCTCCATTTGAAATTTGGTATTTCATCTCATCCTCCGCGCGGCATGGCATCGATTACCTCGACCGCCCGACGCGCGAATACCGGCCCCAACTGGCCCACTTCGGCAGCGTTGGCGGACGCGGCATTGCCGCTCAGCGCACGCGCAGCGATGCCTTCGAAGATGACGGCCAGGCGAAACAACGCAAAAGCAAAGTGGAAGCCCGTCACACCGTCGGTGCGGCCACTGTGCAGGTAGTAATGCTGCAGGTATTCCGACTCCGAGGGGATGCCAAGTGCGGCCAGGTCCAGACCCCGGATCCCACCATATTCCGCTGGCAGGGTGCGGTACGCAATGCAGTTGAAAGCCACATCGGCCAGCGGATGGCCGAGTGTCGAAAGCTCCCAGTCGAGTACTCCGACGACGCGCGGCTCGGTCGGATGAAACATCAGGTTGCCGAGCCGGAAATCACCATGGCTGATGCTCGTCTCGCGTTCGTCCGGCAAGTTGGCCTGCAACCAGACGATGAGCCGTTCCACGTCGGTGTTATCCGCGGTTCTCGACATCTGCCATTGCTTCGTCCAGCGCGCCATCTGTCGCGTGAAATAACTGCCGGTACGGCCAAAGTCCGCCAAGCCTATGGCTGCCCAATCGACCTTGTGCAGGCGCGCCATGGTCTCGCCCATCGCCAGGTAGATCGCATGCCGTTCGGCGGCCTCCATACCGGGCAATGCGTAGTGCGGGAACACGCGGCCAGCAAGCCGCTCCATCATGTAGAAAGGCGTTCCCACCACATCGCGCTCCGCATGGTAGAGGAGCATTTTTGGCACTGGAACGCCGGTAGTGGCCAGGGCCTGCATGACACGGTATTCACGGTCCACCGCATGGGCTGAAGGCAGCAGGTTCGACGCGGGCTGTTTGCGCAGCACCATGGCGCGGTTGTCGAAGCTCACGAAATAGGTGGGGTTGGACTGGCCGCCGCCAATCCGCTCGAGCTGCATTTCTCCCTCGAGCCCTTCAATGGCGCCCTGAAGGAAGGATTGCAGGCGAGATGCTTCAAACTCCACTTTGTTCCCACCATGGATAGAACGCCGGCATGACCGAAGATTTCGATTTGAATTCGGGGCGCCGCTTTTCGCGAAACGCCGCCACGCCCTCTTTACCGTCAGCCTGGCTGGTGTAGAAGATCCCGAGCGACTCGACTTTGTGCGCCACCATCGGATGCGGCTCTCCGGAGTTGCGATACATCATCTGCCGAATCAGCGCGACCGATACCGGCGAGCGGTCGTTCGTGATCTGCATGGCGATGCGGTACGCTTCAGCCAGCAACTGATCGGCAGGAACCACCGCTTTCACCAGGCCGCATCGGAGCGCTTCCTGCGCATCGACGATCTCTGCGCTGTAGGTCCATTCGAGCGCCTTGGGCAGACCGACCACGCGGGGGAGGAACCAGCTGGCGCAGCCATCAGGCACGATACCGATCTTGCCGAAAACAAATCCGAAGCGTGCCTTTTCCGAGGCAATGCGGATGTCCATCGCCAGCGTCAGCGTGGCACCAACGCCCACCGCTGCACCATTGATGGCTGCAATCACCGGCTTCTTGCAGTCGAAGATCGCAAGCACCACACGCCCGCCGGTATCGCGTACCCCTTTTTCAATCGCTGGATCGTCCAGTCGCTGGTCCATGTCGCGCATGGTCGGGCGCAGCGATTCGTCCAGGCCAAAGACGTTGGCACCAGCGCTGGAGTCTGTCAGGTCCATGCCGGCGCAGAACGCGCGGCCATTGCCGGTGACAACGATGGACCGAACCGCATCGTCGTCACCAGCACGGTTGAATACATCGATCAGCTCCTCTGCCATCTCGACCGTAAATGCATTCAGCTGCCCCGGACGGTTTAATGAGAGCGTCAGGATGCCCTCATGCTCGCGACAGTGAATGGTTTGGTAGTGCATGAACTTCTGCAGGTCAAAGGGCGCCAATGGCTCTTCCGACCGGCCAGAAGATACCGCCGGCCGTGACTCCGCCGTCGACCGGGATGTCGGCCCCGGTTATATAGGAAGCCTTTGGACCAAGAAGGAAAAACATGACTTCGGCAATCTGCTCGGATGTCGCCATCTTTTGCATCGGAATGATGGACTGCAACGCCGCCACCAGCGCCTGGTTATTCCGGATCATATCGGTATCGACCACGCCCGGACAGACGCAATTGACCCGGATTCCTGCAGTAGCCAGTTCAAGAGCGGCACTTTTTGTCAGGCCCCGCAACGCCCACTTGCTGGTCGAGTAGGCGGCCGAGTAATACCCGGTCATGCCTGCGGTGGAAGAAATATTGACGATCGATGCGCCTGCCGACATCAGAGGCGCGAGCACATGGATTCCGAGGAACGCGCCGGTGAGGTTGACGCGCAGCACTTGTTCCCACTCTTCCATCGACGCTCGGGTAACGGTGTTTCTAGGGCCGGTGATGCCGGCGTTGTTGACCAGGCCAGCTAACACCTTGCTGCTGGCCTTGATCTTCCGAGCCACCAGCTGCCACGATTCGGGCAGCGCCACGTCCAGTTGCATACAGGTCAG
>JANOCN010000644.1:0-1713 GCA_031412185.1 Betaproteobacteria bacterium
CGACGACCTCGGTGATCGCCGCGATGCTCGCCTCGGCGAAGGCCGGGGGTGCATCGATGCGCGTGCACCAGGCGGCGGCGTGACGCCGATGGACGACACCGAGACCATTGCCTTCGCGCTGCGCCTCGTCCCCGGCGGCGAGGCCGAGTACCGCCGCCGCCACGACGCGCTCTGGCCGGAAATACGCGAGGGGCTGCTGGCGGCCGGCGTGCTGCACTACGAAATATTCCTGGAGCCCGATTCGCTGCTATTGTTCGCCTTCATGGTGCGCAGCACCGACCACACTATGGACAGCTTGCGCGCGCGGCCGGTTTGGCAGCGCTGGCAGGAATACATGGCCGACATCCTGGTTATGGACGCCGGACTACCACTGCGCACCGCGCTGCAGCCGATGTTTTGCCTGCGCACCGACGTCAATTGACAAGGAGACCCGATGGCACATTCCGAAACAACCCAGCACCTCCCGCGCCAGCCCGGTGCCCATCCTGCCGGGCGCACCCGGAAAATGCTGCGCGTGTGCGCAACTGCCGCGCTGCTTGCGCTGGCGCTGCCCCTGGTGGCTCTGGCCGCCTACCCGGACCGGCCGATTCGTCTGGTGGTGCCTTTCCCTCCTGGTGGTGCAGTAGATTTCTTTGCACGGGTGGTGCAGCCACCTTTGTCCGAGATGCTTGGGCAGTCGGTGGTTATCGACAACAAACCCGGTGCCAGTGGCATGTTGGGCGCTGGCTTGGTCGCCAAGGCGCCAGCCGACGGGTACACGCTGTTGCTGGGCAATATAGCGTCGATGGCGATCAACGTGGGCATCTACCCCAAAATGCCTTACGACCCGCTGAAAGACTTGACAGCGATCGTCCGCACGGTAGACGTGAACTATGTGTTGGTGGTACACCCTTCGGTGCCCGTGAAGACCGTGACCGAGCTGATCGCCTACGCAAAAACCAACCCGGGCAAGTTATCGTACGGCTCGTCGGGCAGCGGCAGCCTGCCACATCTGGGTACCGAACTGCTCAAGGTGCAGACCGGCACCGACATGGTCCACGTGCCCTACAAGGGCGGTGGGCCGATGGTGACCGACCTGCTGGGGGGCAATATCCAGATGGTTATCGGTGACCAGGCCAACCTGATGCCGCATGTGGCTACCGGCCGTTTGCGGGCGCTGGCGGTTGCAACCACCCGGCGCTCGCCGAATGCCCCGGCGCTGCCGACCATGGCCGAGTCGGGGCTGCCCGGCTTCGACGCCACCGCCTGGCAGGGCCTGCTGGGTCCTGCCGAACTGCCGGCCGATGTGGTCAAACGTTTGAACGAGGCCATGAACAAGGTCATGGCACTGCCGTCGGTGCGCGAAAAGCTGCTCGGTGCCGGGCTGGAGCCGGTGGGCGGAACACCCGAGCAGTTCGCGCGCTTCATTGCCGACGAAATCACCAAGTGGGCAAAGATCGCCAAAGACGTAGGCGCCAAGCCTGAGTGAAGGCCGGGCAGGCACTACCAGCGGATATCGGGGTACTGCGTTTGCCCTTCCGAACGCTGCACCACTGCAGCGGCGGCTGCCAGGTCTTGCGCGGTATGCCCGAGCGACTTGTAGACCGTGATGTCTGCCGCAAGCTCGCGGCCGGGCACCAGGCCCAGCAACACTTCGCCGATCTCGCCGCGCAGGTGCGACGCGTCCACCACACCGTCATTCACCGCCTGCAACCACTCACCCGCCTGCACGGC
>JANOCN010000645.1:0-2187 GCA_031412185.1 Betaproteobacteria bacterium
CATCACCGGCCCGTGGGCCAAGGGCACGCTGTAAGTCTCGCCTGTCTATCAATCTTGAACGGAAACTTTGCCATGAAATCTTTACCCAAATCGCTGCTGGGCGGCATCGCGCTCGCCATTGCCGGTGCGTTTGCTGCTGCACCTGCCGTCGCCGTGGAGTACACCGGCGCATCGTTTGCCAATCCATCACCCAGTAACTCGGTGCTGTCGTTCGGCGCAGGCGCGGCCCAGTCGTTCGACGTCAACTTCGGCGTGCTGACGCGTGTCACGCTTGCATTCGTCACTTTCCGTGACGAGCCCCTGCCTTCGATGAGCTTCAACGCGCTGGTCAACAACCTTACCGGCTTCAACTTTGACGGGCTTACCGTTCAGCTTACCGGTGGTGCGGTGTTTCAGACTCCGTATGGCACTGTGACACCAACCTTTGGCACCATCTCGGGCATCGGCATTACGCCTACCCTGGTCACCACCAACCTGTCGGCAGGTGAGGGTTACGCGCTCAACTTCGGTAACCCGCTGGGCCAGCCAGGCCAGAGCGACTGGACAATTGACTTTTCCAACGTCCAGTCGGGTTCGACCTTTGGCGTGACGATTGCTGCGGTACCCGAGCCCGAGACCTGGGGTCTGATGCTGGCAGGTCTTGGTCTGATGGGTGCCATGGTGCGTCGTCGCGCGTCCAAGGCGTAGTTCGTGCGTGGCTCCACCGCAAGTGGAGCTACTGCCACGCAAACGTCATCTGGTGGCCGTAGACTGACTTGGCTATCTGCACCCATCCTCTATGGCGGCCCACATACTTCTAGTTGACGACGAACCAGCCATCCAGGAGCTAATAGCCGTCAATCTCGTTCGGGCCGGCCATCTGGTGACGTGTGCTGTGGACGCCGAATCGGCAATTGCCATGGTGTACCGGGCGTTGCCGCATCTGATCCTGATCGACTGGATGCTGCCGGGTATGTCCGGAATTGAACTTGCGCGCCGCTTTCGGTCGGAGCCGCGCACCCACCACGTGTCCATCATCATGCTGAGCGCCCGCGACGGCGAGCGCGACAAGATTGCTGCACTGGACGCTGGGGTGGACGACTACATGACCAAGCCGTTTTCTCCACGCGAACTGCTGGCGCGTATCGAAGCCGTCATGCGCCGGCGCGTGCCGCAGGCCACCGATGAAGCGGTCGAAGCGGCCGGTTTGCGGCTCGACCCGGCGGCCCAGCGCGTCACCGCCGCCGGGCAGGACGTGGCGATCGGTGCAACCGAGTTCCGCCTGCTGCATTTCCTCATGACCCATGCCGACCATGTACACAGCCGCACGCAGTTGCTCGACAAGGTGTGGGGTGAACATCAGTTCCTGGAGGAGCGCACGGTAGACGTGCATATTCGCCGCCTGCGTGCAGGAATGGCGCGGCACGGCCGTGAGCATCTGATCCAGACCGTGCGCGGTATCGGCTACCGCTTCTGCGTGCAGCTTCGGTGAGATTCGCAGTGCGCGCATGAAGCATTTCGCAGCCGAAGACAGCCTCGACATGGAGCACCTGCTGGCCATGATCGAGACATCGCTCAAGATCACCAAACGGTCGCAGTTTTACTTGTGGTCGCAGGGTGCGCTACAGGGTTTTATTGCCCATGAAACGCTGTTGTGTGCCCATGGTGATGTGGCACGCATGCGGCTGCGCTGGGAGAGTTTTTCACGCGGATTGCCGGATGCACAAACCGAGCGCGATCTGACCGACCCGGTCAACGGCCTGATGCCGCGGGTGGTGGACGACTGGCTGCGCGCAGGCCGCACGCCACAACTATTGGTACACGACAGCCCAGGGCCGGGTACCCGCGCCAAGGTTCTGGCTGATTTAAAGCGCAATAGCCTGGGCCATGTGGTGGCGCATGGTGCCGGCGAGGTTCTGGGAGAACACGGCAGCTTCTTCGTTTTTCTGCGTTTGCCCAGTCTCCCGACGGCACGTGACGCCTACTTGCTGGAGCTGCTGATGCCCTACCTGCACATGGCCCTGTACCGGATGCTGGCAGGCGAAAAAGTGGGGAAAACCGGGCCAGGTATTGCCAAGCCGCTATTGTCCAAACGCGAGATGCAGGTGCTGCAATGGGTGAAGGACGGCAAGACCAACCAGGAGGTTGGGTTGATCCTGGGCATCAGCCCCCCAACCGTCAAGAACCACATGCAGAAGATTCTGCGCA
>JANOCN010000646.1:0-1902 GCA_031412185.1 Betaproteobacteria bacterium
CCGGTGGCGGCGGGCGGCGGGTCAGCTGCATTGCCTCGTGGCCGACAGGTATCAAGGAGCGCGGCGCGGTACGTACCCAGTTCATGCACGTGACCGATGTGATGCCCACACTGCTCGATCTGGCCGGGGTGCCTGCGCTCACAAGCCACCAGGGGCAGCCGATCCGGGCGATGGATGGCCAGAGCTGTGCGCCGATGTTGCGGCACAACCAGTCTGCGGCGAGAAGTGAGCAGTACTACGAGTGCTGGTCCAACCGCGCTTACTACCGCCAAGGCTGGCTGGCCCGTTCGCTGCAAGTGCGCGATGCGCCGATTGACATGGACAACTGGACACTGCACAACCTCGACCAGGATTTCTCGGAAAGCAAAGACGTTTCGGCCAGCCACCCGGACAAGTTACGCGAGCTGGTACAGGCGTTCGACGACGCGGCGTGGAAACATATGGTGTACCCACTGGACAACCGGGGCCGTCCGGGCAAGTTCAGCGACACACCGGCTTGGCTGCGCGACCGTTCCGATCAGCCACGGCGATTTTTGCCCGGTGCCCAGACTGTGCATCGCAGTGATGTCGTGCCGATGGTTGCCAACCGCAACTTCGCGGTGCACGCGCAGTTTGCATGGAATGCAGGAGAGCAGGGTGTCTTGTGGGCGCTGGGTGACGTGATTGGCGGCATCGTGATGTATGTCGAGGACGGTCAACTGCGCCTGCACTACAACGGTTTTGGCGAACACGCCGACCTCCCGGGCGTGCTGCTCACCGAGGGCGCCCAACTGGCGGTGCTGGAGTACGAAGCTACCGGTGCCCGCCAGGGGCGCGGCCGCATTCTGGTGGATGGCGTGCAGCGGACTGGCTGGCAAGCGCTGGCACCGACGCTCATGGTCGGCCTGTTTGAAGGCCTGGACGTGGGCATCGACCGCCGCGCACCGGTTTGCTGGGCATTATTCGAACGCCATGGCACGTTTCGCTATTCAGGGCATATCCGGGAAGTCTGGATTTACCCTGGTGTGCGGGCACCAGCATAAGAACCTATCCGGGAATAAAACCCTGCTCCGCCTGACTCACCGGCAGGTTCCAGGCCCGCCGTAAGTGCCGTTTGTCCACACTAAACCCCGAAAGGAAATTCCCATGTTTCTTGACCGACGCAGCGTTCTGAAGGGCGGTAGTGCCTGGTTGGGCTACGGCTTCGCCCCCCCGGTGCTGGCCCAGGCCGTGGCTACCTACCCCAACCACATGGTCAAGCTGGTAGTGCCGTTTCCGCCCGGTATCGCCATTGATGTCCTGTTGCGTGCGATCGCGCCACGGCTGAGCGAGGTCTTCAAACAACCGGTGATTGTGGAAAATAAACCAGGGGCAGGGGCCAACATCGGCATCGACTTCGTGGCACGCGCTCCGGCAGATGGCTACACGATTTTGGGCACAGCCAGTAACTTCGTAGCGAACCCCAGTCTGTACGCCAAAGTCAATTACGACCCGCTGAAAGACTTTGCACCGGTCACCGGGCTTATCAAGACCCCTGCAGTGCTGATCGTGGCGGGCGATTCGCCCATCGAGTCGGTGGCCGACCTGATTGCCCGCGCCAAAGCCAAGCCCGATAGCCTGCAATATGCCTCGGGCGGCAATGGCACGCTGGCCCATTTCGCCGCCGAAATGTTCAAGGCGGCGGCCGGCGTGCAACTGCTCCACGTGCCGTACAAAGGTGTGCCCGAAATCCTCACGTCACTGTTGTCCAAGACCACCGACCTTGCGTTTCCGGTGGCTGCAGCGACCCTGGGCCAGATCAAGTCGGGCAAGTTCCGCGCACTCGCAGTGACTGCGCCAAAGAGGATGGCCCAGCTACCCACCGTTCCGACCCTGTTAGAGGCCATGAGAAACGGCGGCTTCGAGCTGGAGTCGGAAAACGGC
>JANOCN010000647.1:0-8847 GCA_031412185.1 Betaproteobacteria bacterium
CTGCCACTGGCTACCTCATGCGCGTAGACCACCGGTTTGCGCGACTCGAACGATACATAGGCCAGTTGGGTACCGTTGGGCGACCAGGCCGGCGAAATGATCGGCTCGGTGCTGGCCAGGGCCGACTGCGCGTTCTCGCCGTCCGAGTCGGCCACCCATAGGTTGTAGCGCTGCCCGGCCTTGGTAACGTAGGCAATCCGGGTCGAGAAGATGCCTTTGTCGCCGGTCAACTTTTCATAGACAAAGTCTGCAATACGGTGCGCCGACTGCCGCAGGTCACCCGCCGTCACCGCGTAGCTCTGGCCCCCAAGGTCCTGGCCGCGGGCAATGTCCCAGAGCCGGAAGCGAACGTCATAGCGGCCATCGGCAAGACGCGCCACACTGCCGGTAACCAGCGCGTCCGCACCCCTCTGGCGCCAGGCGGTCAGCTCGGGGCGCGACAACTCGTCCATCGCCACACCAGCGGCGTCCTGCGCCCGAAACTGGCCACTGCGCTCCAGGTCAGCCAGCACGATCGCGCCCAGTTTCTGGGGTGCCGCGTCGTCGCCGCGAAAGGCTGTCACGGCAATCGGCAATTGCGTCAGACCGACGCCCGAAACATCTACTTTGAACTGGGCCCAGGCCGGGCGAAGAAATACGCCCAGCAGACAAAAGGCAACAAGCAGCTTCACAAAAGGCAGCGTGCGCGACAGCGGGGTTCGGGTCATGGAGAGGGTTGGCAATGCAGGCAGTTTCTATTTTGGCGAAGCCCCGATAATAGCCCGCGCAGCTTTGCCAGAAATTAGAACAAGTTGCTACAAGTTTCCAAATCCACGATGCATGAACCCACCGCGCGGGCAGCCAACCTGTTCAAACGGATGGCGCGTTTGTGGCCCTATTTCGGGCGGCCCATTTCCGTCTGGGCCCTGGCTGGCGGTGCCACGCTGCTGCTGGCCCTCTCCGAGCCGCTGATACCGGCATTGCTGCAGCCCTTGCTCGACCGCGGCTTCCAGAAGGGCAGCCTGCCACTGTGGATCGTTCCGGTGACGCTGATCCTGCTGTTTGGCCTGCGAGGCCTGTGCAGTTTTGTAGCCCAGGTGGCGATGACGCGTATTACCAGCCGGGGCCTGATGGTGCTGCGCAAAACGATGTTCGACAAGTTGCTGGATGCACGGTTGGCCTTGTTTACAGGGCAGTCTTCCAGCGCACTCGCCAACACTATCGTCTACGAGGTACAGAGTGGTTCCACCCTGCTCGTTAGCGCATTGATGACACTTGCGCGCAACAGCCTGACGCTGCTGGCGCTGGTGACCTATCTGATGGTTCTGAACTGGAAACTCACCATGATTGTGGTGTGCCTGTTTCCGGCGGTGGCGTATGTGATGCGCAAGTTGTCGCGCCGCTTGTACCGGGTGACGCGCAACAGCCAGGAAGCAACTGATCGCCTGGCCTACGTGGTGGAAGAAAACGTGCTGGCGCACCGCGATATCCGCTTGCAGGCAGCACAAGCCGCGCAGGCACTGCGTTTTCAGGGCTTGAGCGATGCCCTGCGCAAACTCTCGGTAAAGTCCACCGCCGCGTCTGCCGCCATGACACCGCTTACCCAGTTGCTGGCTGCCATCGCGCTGTCGGCCGTAATCACCGTCGCGCTGATCCAGAGCGCAGACCAGAACACATCGGTGGGCGGTTTTGTAGCATTTGTTACGGCGATGCTGATGTTGATCGCTCCGCTGAAACACCTGACCGAAGTTGCCAACCCGATCACGCGTGGGCTTGCAGCCATGGAGCGAGGGCTCGACCTGATGAGCACCACGCCCAGTGAAACCGGTGGTACTTTTTCTTTGCCTAGGGCGGCCGGCAGGATCTGTTTCGAGGCCGCGAGCGTAAGCTACGCCGACACTCTGGCCCCGGCGCTGGACCAGTTCAGCCTGGAGGTCAGCGCCGGTGAAACCGTGGCACTGGTGGGCGCATCGGGCTCGGGCAAGACCACGCTGGTGAACCTGCTGCCGCGGTTTGTGGATGCCACGGCCGGCAGCGTCACCCTGGACGGGCATGATTTGCGCGAATGGGACCTGGCGTCATTGCGGCACCAGATCGCATTGGTGAGCCAACACGTGATGATGCTCAACGACACCATTGCGGTCAACGTGGCGCTGGGGCAAGAGGTGGATCGCACACGTGTCGGCGATTGCCTGGCTGCGGCCAACCTGCTGGCGCTGGTGGACGAGTTGCCGCTGGGCCAGGACACGATTGTGGGCCACAACGCCATGCAGCTGTCGGGGGGCCAACGCCAGCGCCTGGCGATCGCACGCGCGCTGTACAAAGACGCACCGGTGCTGATTCTGGACGAAGCCACATCGGCGCTGGACGCAGAGTCTGAGCGCGCAGTGCAGGAAGCTCTGCAACGGCTGATGCAAAAACGCACCACGCTGGTTATTGCGCACCGGCTGTCTACGGTGCAGCATGCCGACCGCATCGTGGTGATGGATGGCGGGCGTATCGTGGAGATCGGCAATCACACCGGCCTCATTGCGGCCGACGGGCCGTATGCACGGCTGTACGGGCTGGGAATGGGCATGGCGGAGACGGCCGCCGATATGCTGTAACCGGGCTGTGTGCCTACAACAAGATGATGTCGTACTGCTCCTGCCCCATCGCCGCTTCGCTTTGCAGTGACACCGACTTGCCGATGAACTCGCACAAGCCGGCCAGATGCTGGCTTTCTTCGTCAAGAAACAGCTCGATCACCTGGGGTGCGGCGACCACGCGGAACTCGCGCGGGTTGAACTGTCGCGCCTCGCGCAGGATCTCGCGGAAGATGTTGTAGGCCACGCTGCGCGCAGTTTTGACAATGCCACGGCCTTGGCAGGCGGCGCACGGCTCGCACAACATGTGCGCCAGCGACTCGCGGGTGCGTTTGCGCGTCATTTCCACCAGGCCGAGCTGCGAAAACCCGGCAGCGGTCGTTTTGACGCGGTCGCGTGCCAGCTGTTTGCGAAACTCCGAGAGCACCGCATCGCGGTGGTCTTCGCGCGCCATGTCAATGAAGTCGGCGATGACAATGCCGCCCAGGTTGCGCAGGCGCAACTGCCGCGCAATCGCCTGTGCTGCCTCCAGATTGGTCTTGAATATGGTGTCGTCGAAATTGCGTGCACCGACAAACCCGCCGGTGTTCACGTCCACCGTGGTGAGCGCCTCGGTCTGGTCAACGATCAGGTAGCCACCGGACTTCAGCTCCACCCTGCGGCCCAGTGCCTTGGCAATCTCTTCGTCCACACCGAACAAATCAAAAATCGGCCGCTCGCCCTTGTAGTGTTGCAGCTTGGCGGTAGCCGACGGCATGAACTCGCTGCCGAACGCGAACAATGCGTCGAACTGCTCGCGCGAATCCACCTTGATGGTTTGAGTGGCTTCGCCCGTGAGGTCGCGCAATACCCGTTGCAGCAGATTCAGGTCCTGGTGCAACAGCGACACAGCAGGCAGCCGGGTAGATGCGTTCTTGATGCGCGCCCAGGCCTTGCGCAGGTAAGCGATGTCTTCCGACAACTCGTCGTCGGTAGCATCTTCGCCATTGGTGCGCAGGATGAAACCGCCCCCTTCGGCCTGCGTCAATGCCTGCAGGCGCGCACGCAGTTCATCGCGCTGGCCGACCGGGATTTTTTGCGACACCCCCACATGGTCGTCCTGGGGCAACAACACGAGCAGGCGACCGGCAATACTGATCTGGGTGGAGAGCCGTGCCCCCTTGCTACCCAGCGGGTCCTTGATCACCTGGACTGTCAGCGACTGGCCCTCAAACACCTGCTTCTCTATCGGCACCTGCGGCCCATTGGCACGCACCGCGCCCGGTGTGTCGCCGTCGGGCTGGCGGTGCCACACGTCGGCCACATGCAGGAACGCTGCGCGCTCCAGCCCAATGTCCACAAAGGCAGATTGCATGCCAGGCAGCACCCGCGCGACCTTGCCGAGATAGACGTTGCCCACCAGCCCACGCTCCAGCGTACGCTCCACATGCAGCTCTTGCACCACCCCGTTTTCCACAATCGCAACCCGGGTCTCCTGGGGCGACCAATTGATCAATATGTCTTCCTGCATCGCGGGTGCCCCGTGTGGGGTGGTCTCGTAAAGTTGTTGTCAGAACCTGAGCCCGAAAGCGCGCAACATCTGCGCCGTTTCGAACAGGGGCAAACCCATGATGCCAGAGTAGCTGCCGCTGATGTGGGCGATGAAGCCCGCCGCCGCGCCCTGCACAGCATAGGCCCCGGCCTTGCCAAAGGGTTCGCCAGAGGCGACATAGCTAGTCACCTGTGCGTCGGTCAGTGGCGCGAATGTGACGCGCGAGCTGCTCAGAATCTGCAGTTGGCGTTTTGGCGTGCCAATCGCCACGGCGGTCAGCACCCGATGGGTTCGCCCAGCCAGCACCCGCAACATGCTGCGCGCGTGCGCCGCATCGGCAGGTTTGCCGAGAATTTGCCGGCCCAGTGCCACGGTGGTGTCTGCGCACAGCACTGGCGCAAAGGCCAGCCCGCGCAGTCGGCGCCTGCGCAACGCCGCCTGCAGCTTGAGCGCGGTAACGCGGGCCACATACGCTGCGGGGGCTTCACCCGCCCGGATGTCTTCCAGCGCCTCGGCGTCTTCGTCCGGCTGCGCCAGCAACAGTTCGTGCTGCAAGCCGAGTTGGTCCAGCAGTTGCCGCCTGCGTGGGCTTTGGGATGCAAGGTAGACAAAAACAGCCATGGTCCGGTGCGGGCAACAGCTATTCCCGATGGTAGGGATGGTTGGTATGGATCGACCAGGCGCGGTAGAGCTGCTCCACCAGCAACACCCGGGCCAGGGCATGCGGCAAGGTCAGGTCGGAAAGGCGGATACGTTCGTGCGCGGCCTGTTTGAAGTCGGCGTCCAGTCCGTCCGGGCCACCAATCACCAGGCTCACGTCAGTTCCACCCAGCTGCCATTGTTGCAGGCGCTGTGCCAGCGCCTTGGTACTGAGAGAAGTGCCACGTTCATCCAGCGCCACCACCCGGCTGCCCGCTGGTATCGCCGCGCGGATGCGGTCCCGCTCGGCCAGCAGCAGCGTGGAGAGCGTCTTGGACCCGCGTGTCTCTGTCTTTACGGCTTTGAGTTCCACCCGGAACTCGGGTGGAAAGCGCTTGGCGTATTCGTCCCACGCTGCATCTGCCCAGGCCGGCATTCGCTGGCCCACTGCAACCACCAGCAGCTTCACGGCAATGCGGTCAGGCTACCCACACTCAGGCTTTGGAGGGCGGTGTTTTCCTGCCGGGGCTTCTGGCCCGCGCTGGCGGGCTTGCTTTGGCGGCCTTGCCAGCTACTGCCTTGGCCGCGCCGGTACCAGTAGTGCGCGCAGTTTTGGCCACGGTGCCGGGAGACGCGCTGCCAACTGCCGCGGGCTTGGTTATGCGCGCCTTCACCGGAGCAGCTTTGGCTGCCACAACGCCTTTGGCAGCGGCCTTTTTGCCCGTAGCACGTTTCACAGGCGCTACCTCGACCGGCACACGGATGGCCGGCTTTGCGGTGCCGAATTTGAGGCGCACCGGCTTTTCGCCCCACAGTTCTTCCAGGTGGTAGTAGGTACGAAAAGTGGGCTGCATGATGTGAACCACCGCCTGCGCACAGTCCACGATGATCCATTCGCCGTTGGCCTCGCCTTCAATCCGGGGCTTGGGAAACCCGGCTTCGCGCACGGCATCGCGCACGCTCGCTGCCAAGGCCTTGGTCTGCCGGTTTGACGTGCCCGACGCCACGATCACCCGCTCGAAAAGTGACGACAGATGCTCGGTATCAAACACCTGGATGTCCTGGGCTTTCACGTCTTCCAGACCGTCCACAATGGCGCGCTGGAGTTTCTGGATGTCTCGTTTGGCAGCGGTTTCAGTAGTCATCAAGCAGTTTGGTAGAGATGGTGGTGAACAATATAACGCGCAACGCCTGCGCAGACCAGAGGGACAACACGTTGGCCGGCAGCGGCAAGCGCCCGGATTCGGGTTGCACTGACGGCAGAAGCGGGAAAATTCAACGGCAGAAAGCGTTCCTGGAGCCCCACGGGTGGGGAGAATTGCCCTGGAATGGCCGTGGAATCTTCGCGTCGCGCTACGCAAATTATAGCGAGCCGGACTACCAGCTGCCATTCGTGCCAGCTCTTCAGCGCCCTCGCCTGGTCTTCGCCGATGAGCAGGAACAGCTGGGTACCCGGGTTCTCTGCCTGCAATTCGCGCAACGTGTCCACGGTGTAGGACGGCCCGCTGCGGGTGGTCTCGCGGGGGTCTATCGACACGCCGGGCAAATCGGCAAATGCAAGTTGGGCCATGGCAATACGATGCCCGGCCTCTGAAAGAAGGCGCGGCTTGTGCCAGGCCTGCCCGGTCGGCACCACGCGTAGCTGGTCCAACTGCAATTGCACAAGCGCAGCCTCAAGCAGCGCACGGTGGGCCGCATGGGGCGGATCGAAGGCTCCGCCAAACACGCCCAGCCGCGCGGGTATTAGGCTCAAATCCACTCCCTTGGCACGAGAAACTTCCGGTACAGATCGTCTTCGGGTGTGCCGGGCGGCGGTACCTGGCGGTAGGCCCAGCTCGCCAGTGGTGGCATGGACATCAAAATAGACTCTGTGCGCCCGCCCGATTGCAGTCCGAAGTGGGTGCCCCGGTCCCAGACCAGGTTGAACTCGACGTAACGCCCGCGCCGGTAGAGCTGGAACTCGCGTTCACGGGGCCCATATGCCATACCGTTGCGACGCTCCACGATCGGCAGGTAGGCACCCACAAAGGCATCGCCCACGGCGCGCTGCAGCGCAAAACTGGTCTCGAAGCCAGGCTCTGAAAAGTCGTCGAAGAATATGCCGCCCACGCCTCGCTGTTCGCCCCGGTGCTTGAGGCAGAAGTAGTCGTCACACCAGCGCTTGAAACGCGGGTACAACGCCGCACCGAAAGGCTCCAGCGCCGCCTTGCACCTGCGGTGAAAAGCCACTGCATCTTCTTCAAAGCCGTAATACGGCGTCAAGTCCATGCCGCCTCCAAACCAGCACACTGCGTCCCCGTCGCTGCCTGTGGCAGCCAGCATGCGAATATTCATATGCACCGTGGGCACATACGGGTTGCGCGGGTGAAACACCAGCGACACCCCCATGGCTTCGAACGGCGCGCCGACCAACTCGGGTCGGTGTTGGGTTGCGCTGGGCGGCAGCTTCGGGCCACGCACATGCGAAAAACCACAGCCCGCGCGCTCGAACACTGCGCCGTCCTCCAGAATCATGGTGACGCCGTTGCCTTGCAAGGTCTCGCCTGGGGCCTTCTCCCAACTATCGTGCAGGAAAGCACCGCCGTCCACCGCCGCAACGGCGGTGGTAATGCGGGCCTGCAAATCCAGCAGGTAACTGCGCACCGCGTCCACCCTGGGTTGCTCGCCCGTAATGGCTGTTGCCTCGGTCATGGCGCAGCCTTCGGGTCGGGGGATGGGACGGCACGGTGGCCGATATCGCTGCGGTACTGCATGCCGTCAAAGCGGATGCCACGCACGATGTCGTAGGCACGTTGTTGTGCCCGCGCAGGCTTGTCGGCCAGCACCGTGACACACACAACGCGACCACCAGATGTGGTGACTGTATTGCCGTTAGGCTGCGTCGCGGCATGGAAAACAACCGCGTCTGGTGCTTCGGCGGGCAGGCCTTCGATTACATCCCCGGTGCGCGGTTGCACCGGATAACCATGTGCCGCCAACACCACGCCCAAGGCAGTGCGCCGGTCCCACTTCAGGGCCATTTCGTCGAGGCGCGAAGTGCTGCCGCTCTCAGTCGCGGCCCACAGCAATTCGAACAAGTCGGTCTTCAGCCGCATCAGGATCGGTTGCGTCTCTGGGTCGCCCAGTCGGCAATTGAACTCCAATGCCTTCACCCGGCCTTTGGCATCGATCATCAACCCAGCATACAGAAAGCCGGTGTAGGCGGTACCTTCCTTCTCCATGCCGCGCAGTGTCGGCATGATGATTTCACGCATGGCGCGGGCATGCACTGCTGGCGTCACCACGGGCGCGGGTGAGTAGGCACCCATACCGCCGGTGTTGGGGCCGAGGTCGCCATCGAGCAAGCGTTTGTGGTCCTGGCTGGTCGCCAGTGGCAAGGCGTTCTTGCCGTCACACACCACGATAAAACTTGCCTCTTCGCCTTGCAGAAACTCTTCGATGACTACCCTGGCACCGGCGACGGCAATCGATCTGGGTGGCAACATCTGGTCTACAGCTGCATGGGCCTGTGCCAGCGTCATGGCCACCACCACCCCCTTGCCCGCCGCCAGACCGTCTGCCTTGACGACTATCGGCGCGCCTTTGGCATCCAGGTAGGCATGCGCAGAGGCCGCGTCAGAGAAAGTTTCGTATTCCGCAGTGGGAATGCCATGGCGCTGCATGAACGCCTTGGAGAATGACTTCGAGCTCTCCAGCTGCGCTGCGGCACGCGTAGGGCCAAACACCCGCAAGCCATGTTCGCGAAACTCATCTACCAGCCCCAGGGCCAGCGGGCCTTCAGGGCCAACCACCGTCAACCCGATTTTTTCGCGCTGCGCCCACTCACGCAACGGCTGGACGGCTGTGATGTCAATATTGCGGATGCCTTTGGCCAGGGCCGTACCCCCATTGCCAGGTGCAACAAAAACCCGCTCGACCCGGGATGATTGCGACAACTTCCAGGCCAACGCATGCTCGCGCCCTCCACCGCCGACGACGAGTACCTTCATACCGGCCTCCGACGAGCCGCCTCTAGGTGGCCGACGGCCCCCTCGGGGGGAAGCGAAGCGTGGGGGCTCATCAGGAACACCTCCATGCTGCGCACTGCGGTCCTATTGCCTTGGGAACGGCCCG
>JANOCN010000648.1:0-3606 GCA_031412185.1 Betaproteobacteria bacterium
GTCGGAGGCTGCGATGCGGGTAAAGTCCCGGAACCCGGGTCCGGCCAGGGAAAGAAAGTCTTTGCCAAGGGGTTGGCCACCGATGGCGTTCATCAAGGCGAAAGCAATCAGGTGCGGCAAATGGCTGACTGCTGCAAACGCCGCGTCGTGGGTTTCGGGAGTCATCTTGACTACCCGGCAACCCAGAGCGGCCCACACGTCAATAGCCTGCTGCAGTTGCACGCTGTGCGTGCGGTCAATCGGCGTCAGCACTATCTGCCGTCCAGCATACAGGTCTGCATCCGCATTTTCGACCCCGGAGAGCTCTTTGCCCGCAATCGGGTGGGCAGGTACGAAACAGCCGATCTGCTCGCGCAGGGCACGGCGCCCGGCATCGACTACGTCGCGCTTGGTGGAGCCGACGTCCATGATCAGCATCTGGGGCGTGACCAGATGCTTGATCGACTTGAGGGTGGTTTCGGTGGACGCCACCGGCACCGCGATCAGCACGATGTCGGCACCCGATACCGCGAGCAATGCCGACGGGGCCTCGACATCGATGACGCCCAGCTGCCGCGCGCGCTCGGTGGTAGATGGCGATTTGCTGTAACCCACCACGCGTTTGACCAGGCCCGCCCGCTTGAGTGCCAATGCAAATGAGCCACCCATCAATCCGCAACCGATAAGGCCGAGCTGTTCAAACATGCTGGTTTCCAGGTCTTGGCATCATTGCTCGGCAGCAGGGTAGGTACCCAGAACCTTGTAAAACTCACACAAACCCTGCAAATCCTGCAATGCGGCTGCTACATGGGCCTGCGAGGGGTGGCCTTGTATGTCGATATAGAAATAGTAATCCCACTTGCCCGATCGGGCTGGCCGGGACTCGAAACGCGTCATCGAGACACCGTGCGTCTTCAGCGGCACTAGCAGGTCGTGTACGGCCCCGGGCCGGTTTGGCACCGATACGATCAGGCTCACACAGTCTTTGGCAGACGCTCCCGGCGCAGCCATGGTCTGCGGCAGGCAAATGACGCAAAACCGTGTACGGTTGTAGGCATCATCCTGAATTGCATGCGACACCATGTGCAGGCCGAATTCGGTCCCGGCGCGTTCGCTGGCAATGCCTGCCCAGGAAGGGTTGGTTGCCGCTAGCCGCGCGCCTTCGGCGTTGCTCGATGCGGCGCGCCGTTCGGCATGCGGCAAGTGGGTACCCAACCAGCCATGGCATTGCGCCAGTGCCTGCGGGTGCGCCAGCACCACTTGAATGCCTTCCAGCGAGTTCGTCATGCGCAGAAGATGGTGTCGCACCAGGAGGCTGACTTCGCCAACGATATGCAGCGGCGAGTTCAGCAGCAGATCCAGCGACCGGGTTACCACACCCTCCGTGTTGTTCTCCACCGGCACGACACCGAACTCGGCGCGGCCCGAAGCGGCAGCGTGGAATACCTCGTCAAAACTTACGCACGGGACATGGGTAATGCTGGAGCCGAAAAACTGCAGCGCAGCTTGCTCGCTGAAGGTTCCAGCGGGGCCGAGATAAGCGACCCGTTGTTCAGCTTCGAGCGAACGGCAGGCAGACATTATTTCCCGCCACACGTGGGCAACACCAGTATCCGTGAGAGGGCCGGGGTTGCCCGCCTGCAGCATGCGGATTACCTCGGACTCGCGCTGCGGCCGGAAAACCGGCGAGCCTTCGGCGCGTTTCACCTCGCCCACCTCGCCCGCAAGCGCAGCGCGCTGGTTCAGCAATACCAGCACCTGGGTATCGATGGCATCGATCTGAATCCGAAGCTCTGGCAGAGTTTTTGTCATGGGAATAGAAAAGCCCCGAGTTCAACCGGTGTGGGCGCCGGACTGCTCAAATTCTCGCATGTAGTCCACCAGCGCCTGCACACCCGCCAGGGGCAGGGCGTTGTACAGGCTGGCGCGCATGCCACCCACAGACTTGTGCCCCTTGAGCGATAACAGTCCACGCTGCTGTGCACCGGCCAGAAATGCGCTGTTGCGCGACTCGTCCTTCAAAAAGAACGGCACATTCATGCGCGACCTGCAGTCTTCTGCCACCCTGTTTTCGTACAGGCTGGAGGCATCGATGGCGCTGTACAAAAGCTGGGCCTTGGCGATGTTGCGCGCCTCCATGGCAGTTATCCCGCCCTCGCGCTTGAGCCACTGAAACACCAGCCCTGCAATATAGATCGCAAAAGTCGGCGGGGTGTTGTACATCGAATGGTTGTCGGCCACGATGCGGTAGTCAAAAGCACTGGGGCAGATCGGCGAGGCGTGGCCCAGCAGGTCCTCGCGCACCACCACCACGGTCAGTCCGGCTGGACCCAGATTTTTCTG
Source organism: Betaproteobacteria bacterium (assembly GCA_031412185.1). GTDB lineage: Bacteria > Pseudomonadota > Gammaproteobacteria > Burkholderiales > Burkholderiaceae_C > CAISIP01. The sequence goes on from JANOCN010000648.1 coordinate 2,323, forward strand.
GGCGCCCCCGAACGCCAGGCCGATGCGCGACCAATCGACCGGGCGTGACGCCACCTGGGACGAAAAGTCGACCACCAGCGGCGCATCGCAACCCAGCGCCCGCAGGTCGGGCAGTTCGTGGAACTCCACCCCATGGATGGTCTCGTTGGTGCATAGTTGAACGTAACTGCCACCCGGATCGATGCGCCAGCTTGCCGGCGGCGGCAGGCGCGTGTGCCCATCCGCAGCGTTGCTTGCGGCAATATTGGCCCGGCAGTATTTGCCGGCCTCCTTGTGCGACTTCTGGCTCCAGCTACCCGTCAGCACAAAATCGGCGCTGCCACGTGTGTCTGGTGGGCTGCGCATGCCTGCCAGGTTCAGCGGGACGATCGCGTTCTCTGCCAGCCCGCCGCCTTGCATGAAAAGAATCCGGAAGTCTGGCGGTACTTGCAACAGCTCGCGCAATCCAGCTTCAGCGCCTTCGTAGATCGACATGAACTCTTTGCCGCGATGGCTCATTTCCATCACCCCGATGCCGCAGTGCCGACCCTGGGCGTCTGGCCAATCCAGCATCTCGGCGGCAGCCTGCGCCAGCACCTCGTCGGCAATCGTAGCCGGGCCGGCAGAAAAGTTGTAGGGCCGCTGCATCGGCAGATCAGATGCTGGCGTCTTCGCCGTCCTTAGGCGCTACCTCAGGCCCCTCACCATCCAGCGGAATGGCGTCGTTCTCGACAATGCGTTGCAGGCCGCTGAGCTTGGAGCCATCATCCAGCCCGATCAGCGTGACACCTTGTGTGGCCCGGCCCAGTTCGCGGATTTCGCTGACCCGCGTACGCACCAGCACCCCTTTGTCGGTAATGAGCATGATCTCGTCGTCCACATGCACCAACGTGGCGGCCACCACTTTGCCATTGCGTTCGCTCTGCTGGATAGCGATCATTCCCTTGGTGCCACGCCCATGGCGGGTGTATTCAGTAATGCCGGTACGTTTGCCGTAACCGTTCTCGGTGGCCGTGAGCACCGATTGCTGCTCATCTTCCGCGACCAGCATTGCAATCACGCTCTGGTTGTCGTCCAGCATCATGCCGCGTACGCCACGGGTGTTGCGACCGGTAGGACGCACGTCGTTCTCGTCAAAACGTACGGCTTTGCCACCGTCGGAGAACAACATCACGTCGTGTTCGCCGTCGGTGAGTGCAGCTCCAATCAGGAAATCGCCCGGATCAAGGTCGACCGCAATAATGCCGCCTTTGCGCGGGTTGTTGAATTCATCCAAAGTCGTCTTCTTGACCGTCCCCATGCGGG
>JANOCN010000649.1:0-2607 GCA_031412185.1 Betaproteobacteria bacterium
GCCTTGCGGGACAGACCGAAGTTACATGCAATGAACTTCGCTCTGTCCCCAACTGATCAAGCACCCGGGCTCTTTGCTACAAGCGTAACGAATTAGCCGTGCCTTCATTAGCTCAGGCACCCGGAACCCGGCGAAACCGGACCTCATGACGAGCGTTTCGTCCCGCGACGGCCCACCTGCGGTCGAGATGGTCGGCATCAGCAAGCGGTTTGGCGCGGTGTTGGCCAACGCGGACGTCAACCTCAAGGTGCGACGGGGTACGGTGCACGGTATCGTGGGGGAAAACGGGGCCGGCAAAAGTACGCTGATGTCGGTGCTGTATGGCTTCTACACCAGCGACAGCGGCTCCATCCGGGTCGACGGTAAACCAGCGACCATCCGCAACTCGCACGAGGCGATTGCGCTTGGCATTGGTATGGTGCACCAGCACTTCATGCTGGTGGACACACTGACCGCGCTCGAAAATGTGATGCTTGGTGCCGAGCCGCACGTGTTGTTGCACAAGGCCGAGGGCCTGGTGCGCACCAAACTGAATGAACTCATGGCCTCGACCGGTCTGCGGGTGGATCTCGACGCCATCGTGGCCGATCTGTCGGTCGGCGACCGCCAACGGCTGGAGATTCTCAAGACGCTGTACCGGGGTGCGCGCATCCTGATCCTGGACGAACCCACCGCCGTATTGACGCCGCAGGAGACCGAGCAACTGTTCGGTGTGCTGGCCTTGCTGCGTGAGCAAGGCACCACCGTTGTGCTGATCACCCACAAACTCAAAGAGGTGATGCGGCTGTGTGACTTTGTGACGGTGATGCGTGCCGGACGGGTGGTGCAGGACGTGGCCATCACTGACACCTCGATTGAAAGCCTGGCCGAAGCCATGGTCGGGCGCAAGGTACAGATGGGGCGCACTGGCGACACCGACAAACCCGCAGGCGCAACGCTGATGCGTGCGCGCGGTTTGGTGGTGCGTGATGCGCTCAGAGTGGTGCGCCTGCACGGGCTCGACATTGAACTCAAGGCCGGCGAGATCGTGGGCATCGCGGGTGTTTCCGGCAACGGGCAGAGCGAATTGCTGGAGGTACTGTCGGGCCTGCTGGCCCCCGCCGAAGGCCAGCTGGAAGTAGCCGGCACGACCTTCCGGGCCGGGGCCTGGATGAACCCGCGCAAGGCCCGCAATCTGGGTGTAGCCCACGTGCCGGAAGACCGGCATGAACGCGCCATGGTGATGAGCTTCCAGGCCTGGGAGTCGGCGGTACTCGGTTACCAGTGGTTGGCGCAGTATTGCACCCAGGGCTGGATGAACCACCCCGGCATGAAAAGCGCCACGGTGGACATGATGGACCGGTTCGACGTGCGCCCGCGCAACGCCAATTTGCTGAGCGCCAGCTTCTCCGGTGGTAACCAGCAAAAGTGTGTGCTCGCGCGCGAGCTCGGGCAAGCACCCCAGGTACTGCTGGTGGGGCAACCCACGCGGGGCGTGGACATTGGTGCCATCGAGTTCATCTACTCCCAGCTGCGCATGATGCGCGACGCGGGTTGTGCGGTGCTGGTGGTGTCGAGCGAGCTCGATGAAATCCTGGCGCTCGCCGACCGCGTGATTGTGATGAACCAGGGCCGCATCAGCGGCGAACTGCCGATTGCGCAATGCACCGAAGCCAGGATCGGCATGTTGATGATTGGGGGCAGCGCATGACTTCCAGCCAGTTGCCGAAGTGGGCCGATCTGTTCGTGTTGCCCATCGTCAACCTGGCGGTTGCGCTGCTGGCGGCGGGCGTGATGGTGGCGCTGGTGGGGCAGAACCCGCTGGAGGTAATACGGGTATTGGTTGACGGCGCGTTTGGCTCCCAGCGCGGACTGAGCTACACGCTGTACTACACCACCACCTTTGTATTCACCGGCCTGGCAGTGTCGGTGGCTTTCCACGGCGGATTGTTCAATATTGGCGGTGAGGGTCAGGCCATTCTGGGCGGGCTGGGAACCGGACTGGTGGCGCTGTGGTTGTCGGCAAGCCTGCCGACCTGGGTCATGCTGCCGCTGATGCTGGTGGTGGGAGCCTTGTTCGGTATGGTGTGGGCAGCCGTGCCGGCCTACCTGCAGGCGTACCGGGGCAGCCATATCGTCATCACCACGATCATGTTCAACTTTCTGGCCAGCAGTTTGCTGGTGTATCTGCTGGTCAACCACATGAAGGTGCCTGGCAGCATGGCGGTGGAAAGTGCGCCGTTCGCGGCCTCCGCCAAGCTGCCCGGCATGCACGAGTTCATGGGCTGGTTGGGCTTGGACTGGCCGAAGTCGCCGCTCAACACCAGCCTGTTCCTAGCGCTGCTGGCCGCTGCCGGGGTGTACCTGTTTTTGTGGCGCACGCGGGCCGGCTACGACCTGCGGGCCACCGGCTCTAGTGCGACTGCAGCCGCTTATGCCGGCATCAACCCGAAACACCAGGTGATGATGGCAATGGGCCTCTCCGGCGCGCTGGCCGGCCTGGTGGGCATGAACGAAATTGCCGGCGTGAACGGGCGGTTGATGCTGGAGTATGTGAGTGGTGCCGGGTTCACCGGCATCGCGGTGGCCCTGATGGGGCGCAACCATCCGGTGGGTATTGTGCTGGCC
>JANOCN010000650.1:0-1556 GCA_031412185.1 Betaproteobacteria bacterium
GTCGCGGAAAGGCTGCTTCAACCAGTCAACCCGCTTGGGCAAAACCTGCGCAGGCATGGAGAAAACAAGTGAACGTCCCAAAATTGAACGCGATGAAATTGGCATTGCCATTGTGTGTTGCACTTGCCTATGCCCCCGCCAAGGGATTGGCCGCGCCAATTCTGGGTGCGGCTTTGAAAACATTCGCGGTACTGGGTTCCGAGGGGGTGACCAATGTCCCCATCAGCAGCATCTTCGGAAATGTGGGCGTCAGCCCAGGTAGCTCGATCACTGGTTTTTCTCTGCCCGTGCCAGGCGTTCCTACCCCGGACACATCAGGGCAGGTGACAGGAGGATCCTTACACGCGACGACCGCTCTCGCGGCGCAGGCTCAGCTTGATCTCGATGCTGCGATTCTTGCCGTGAATGCCGGTGCGGCCCCTGCCGCCAACGTTATTCTCGCGGGGCTCGGGAACCTGGACGCGTATCAGTTTGCCAATGGAGGTTTTATTGCGCCGGGCACCTATGATGTCGGCGCCGGGGCATCGAATTTGCTAAACAGTATCACCCTCGACGGCGGCGGCAGCAACACTGCACTATGGCGTTTTCGGTTTTCGAGCTCGTTCATCATGTCGGAGGGGTCAGACGTCAACGTCATCAATGTCGGTGATGGTTCAGGTGTTGGGGTCTATTGGTCTGTTGAAAGCGCCGCGACGCTCGACGGTGATACGCTGGTGGGAAATGTCCTGGCCAGACAACTCATCAGCAGTAACGGGGGTCTGACACTTGCATGCGGTCGACTCGCATCAGCCGAGGGTCAAGTTACCTTGATACAGGATACGATCTCCATCGGCTGCGAAAGTGTCGCGCCTGGGAGCGGCGGCTTCGACCAAGGCCCGGGTGCTGGGCCGTCTGGCGTGCCCGAGCCCAGCACCCTCGCGCTTTTCAGCTTGGCGCTGACGGGACTGTTTGCTTTCAGCAAACGCTCCCTTCCCGTCGCTTGACGACTTGCGCGGCGGCAATCAGTTGGTTAACAATTTCTCGAAACGCGGGAACGGGCTGGCTTCATCCGCTGTCAGCAACACTGGATTGCGCCTGCCGCGTTTTGCCTGATCAAGCGCGACGTTCGGCAGCCTTCTCGCTCGCCCGAGCTTCGCGCACGGTCGAGGACATGGATAGAGCTCGGTGCAATGTCACCAGGGTCGCGCCCGCGGTGTTCTATCCTCCAGTGGCGCCCTCGCGAATTTCGTCGCCTTATCGCGCGTGCCTTGCGTGGTCGAGGGCCACAGGATTAGGTTGAAGTCCTCGCCACCCGTCTCCCACGTGTCCGCTTGATGGGCCTTGTCGACGTTACCAGGCCACCCAGCAGATTTAGCACCGCCAGTCACCCTGCGCCAGCAACGGCAGAACCCTGCCAGCGGCCTCGACATCTTTCACAGAGGGAGCTCGGAAAAGGAAAAAGGGATAGCGTGTGTTATCACGCTATCCCATGTCGTTTCTGGTGCGGCTGGCAGGAATTGAACCCACGACCCCTTGGTTCGTAGCCAAGTACTCTATCCAACTGAGCTACAGCCGCA
>JANOCN010000651.1:0-2365 GCA_031412185.1 Betaproteobacteria bacterium
GGCTCCGAGGTCGGCCGCTCCAGCGTGGTGAGCGAAAATGACACGCACCTGAAGCGGGTTGTTTTCAGCCCGAAGATATTGGCGAAGACCGTGTTTGCTGATCCAGAACTCACCTTCGGGCTGCCCGCGCATATTACCGCCGCCACCGGCATGGACGCACTCACGCACAACGTAGAGAGTTACCTGTCTCCCGCCTACCATCCTCTGTGCGATGGCATTGCGCTGGAAGGCACACGTATCGCCGCCGCCGCCTTGCTGACTGCAGTGAAGGAGCCGAACAACCTGCAGGCCCGTTCTGACATGATGATGTCGTCCATGATGGGTGCCATCGCCTTCCAGAAAGACCTGGGCGCGGTCCATTCCTGCGCCCATGCACTCGGAGCGGTGTGTGATTTGCACCATGGCCTGGCCAACGCATTGATGATCGACACCGTGCTGGCATGGAACTACGCTGCAGCGCCGAAAAAATTCGATGAACTCGCCCATGTCTGCGGTGTGGGCGGGGGCGGCAAGGCGTTTGTGCCGTGGCTGCGTGCGCTCAAGGCAAGCCTGGGAATCACCGGGCGGCTGTCGGCCCATGGCGTGAAAGCGGAGCATCTGCCGCGTCTGGTTGAAATCGCCACCGCCGACATCTGCCACCAGACCAACCCGCAGCCCTGCACTGCTGCTGACTTCGAGGCGCTGTTCAAGGCAGCGATGTAGGGAGCCGCAATGCCGGACCGTCTGAAAATCGGCGTCAGCGCCTGTTTCTTCTACCCCGACCCAGGGCGCAGCGCGTTTGCCGTCAAGACCCTGCAGTATGTGGAGCAGTCGGTGCCGCACTGGATCATGTCGGGCGGCGCATTGCCGGTCATGATCCCGTCGCCACTGGGCGAGACAGCGCGCGGGGATGTTGGTTTTGCCGACTACGCCGTTTGGCTGGACGGACTGGTGTTGCATGGTGGCTCCGACGTATGGCCTGGCAGCTACGGCGAAACGCCGCTGCACGAGCGCTGGAGCGGCGACCGCAACCGCGACGAATACGAAATCGCACTGGCGCGTGCGTTTGTGGCAGCGGGCAAACCGGTGTTTGGCATCTGTCGTGGCCTGCAACTTATCAATGTCGCGTTTGGCGGCACTTTGTACCAGGACATCGCCACGCAGCGGTCCGAGGCATTGACACACCGCGACGCGGCGGCCTACGACTTGAACTTCCACGATGTCCAGGTGTTGCCAGACTCAAAACTCGCAGCGGTGCTCGGCACCGCCCACAGCCGAAAGATAAACAGCGTGCACCACCAGGCCGTGAAAGACCTGGCACCCGGTTTTGCCGTCGAAGCGCGTTGCCCGGTGGACGGTATGGTGGAAGCCATCCGCCACACTGGCCCGGCCTGGGTGGCTGCCGTGCAATGGCACCCGGAATTCCATAAACCCGACCTTGGCACGCTCGACGATGCCCCGATTCTCCAGGACTTTCTTGGCGCCGCGCGCGCTGCAAGGACCGGACTGTGAGTACGGGGCAATTTCTCGCCGGGCCGCCCCAAGAAAAATTCGCCCCCTCGGGGGCAGCGTAGTACACGCAGTGACAAGCGTGGGGGCGAAAACATGAATCAACTCTCCATCTGCAACCCCGCCACCGGCGAACTGATAACGACGGTGCCGGCCGATGACGCCTCGTCAGTCGCCGACAAGACCGTGGCCGCGCGCAAAGCCCAGCCGCGTTGGGCCGCGGTGCCGATGGCGCATCGGCTGGCTTGCATCAAGCGGTTCCGCGAGGCTATTGTGCTGCAGCTGGATTCGCTGGCCGCGACCATGACGGCGGAGACCGGTAAACCCATAAAGATGTCGCGCAATGAGCTGGGCGGCCTGCTCGGGCGCATCGACTTTTTTCTGAAAGAAGCTGAATCGTCGGTGGCCACCGAGACCGTTTTCGACGAGGGTGGCATGACCGAGCAGATCCAGCACACGCCGCTGGGCCTGGTGGCGAATATCTCGGCCTGGAACTACCCCTGGTTCGTGGGTGGCAATGTGTTCATCCCCGCACTGCTGACCGGCAACGCGGTGCTGTACAAACCGTCCGAATACGCCACCATGACCGGTTTGGCGATAACCCGCCTGCTGCATTTTGCGGGTATCCCGGAGGACGTGTTTATCGCTCTGGTAGGCGGGGCTGAAGTTGGGGCGGCGTTGCAGGCACAACACATCGACGGGCTGTTTTTCACCGGTTCGTACGCCACGGGTACCAGGATCGCCCAGGCGCTGGGGCCGCGGCTCGTGAAGCTGCAGCTCGAGCTGGGCGGCAAGGACCCGACCTATGTGTGTGACGACGCCAACCCCCAGCGCGCGGCCGAGTCGCTGGCCGACGGTGCCATGTACAACACCGGCC
>JANOCN010000652.1:0-1665 GCA_031412185.1 Betaproteobacteria bacterium
GTCGAAGGTGCCGCCAATTCCCACGCCAATCACCACCGGAGGGCACGGTTGCGAGCCGGCCCGCACCACCACCTCAAGCACATACTTTTCGATAGTGTGCAGGTCCGGGAAGCTGAATATTTCAAGCGCGGCCCAGCGGCCGGAACCGAGCGCCTTGGGCGAGCAGGTTATGTCCACCCAGTCGGACCCGTCTTCCAGGTCGAAGGTGACGATCGGCATGCCTTTGCCCTGGTAACCGCGCTCCAGCGTCAGCGGGTTCGTCACATGTGGCAGCAACGGCGGCTGGATGGTGGCCACGAGCTCGGCAAACCCGTCGGTAATGGCCTGGCGCACATTGCCGCTAAACCGTGCCTGGGTGCCCACGCGCACAAAAAATACCGGCACACCCGCGTCGGAGCATACAAAGTGGCCACCCTGTTCTGCCGCCTGCGCACTCTGCACCATGATGCGCAGCGTGTGGCGCGCGGTCTCGTTGGTCTCTACCGTGTCGGCCTTCTGCAACGCGGCCATCGCATCTGCCGGAATGCGCCTGAGCGAGCGCTCGTAGAGTTGGGCCGTGACACGCTGGATCAGTTCGGGGGTAATCGCCATGGTCGTTCGCGCGCGGCGTCAGGCTTTCAGCAGCCCAAATGTTTTCGCCCGCATGCGCGCCAGCGCGTAGACGGCATCCAGGTTGGGGGTCGCCATGTCGACTTTGCGCCCCAGTTCTGTGACAGCGCCGAGGATGGCGTCAATCTCCACGGCGCGGCCGGCCTCGGCGTCCTGCAACATCGAGGTCTTGATATGGCCGAGTTTGCGCGTCAGCGCAATCCGGTCTGCCACCTGGATGCCGGGATGGATGCCAAGCGCCGTACCCACCGCCAGCGTCTCGCCCATCATCGCGGCGAAAAGCTGGTAGATGCCGGGGTCGTCGATCAGCAGATCGGTGGCGCAGCCGGTGATCAGGCTTACCGGGTTGAAGCAGGCATTGCCAAGCAGTTTTTTCCAGACTTCGGTGCGGATGTCGGTGCTAGCCTCGGCGTCAAAGCCGGCTGACCGCAGCATCGCCACCAGGGCCAGCAGGCGCGGGGATGGTGGCGTACCCGGCAGCGCGCCGGGTTCGCCAAACACCACCCGGGAGCCCGAGTGGTGGCGCGCTACGCCCGGCTCAGGGCTGGAACAAGCCGGGTAAACCACCGACCCGACCACTGCGTGTGCGGGAATGGCTGCCACGATGGCACCCGTGGGGTCGGAACTGGCCAGGGAGCCGCTTACCGGGAGTCCGTGTTCACCCTGGGTAAACCACCACGGCACTCCGTTGAGGGCCGGAAGCACCAGCGTGTGCGGCCCCAGCAGCGGCAAAACGAGGGGCACCACATCCGCCAGTGCATAGGCCTTGACCGCAATCACCACCACGTCCTGCACGCCCAACTGCGCCGGGTCGGCCACAGCGCGCACCGCCGCAGTCTGGCGCTGCCCGCCGCTCTCCAGCACCCAACCACCGGTTTGTAGTGCTTTCAGCGTGGCACCGCGTGCGACCACGCTCACGTCGGCAAACCCCTGTGCCAGCCGCGCGCCAAAGAAGCCACCGATGGCACCAGCACCTACTATGCATACCTTGGGTAGTGCCTGAGTTGTCATCGTGGTGCTCTGTTTAGGGCTGGGTGCTGCATGCTGCGATTTGAG
>JANOCN010000653.1:0-9028 GCA_031412185.1 Betaproteobacteria bacterium
GGTTGTTGATAAGCCAGCCGCACGGCAGGCCACCCATCTTGCCTTCGATATCCTTGCCGATAAAGATATGTACCACACCGGGCATGGCATTGGCTGCCGTCAGATCGATGCTCTTGATGGCCGCATGGGCGTGCGGGCTGCGCACGAACACTGCATACGCCTGGTTGGCCAGGTTGATGTCGTCGGTGTAGTTGCCGGCACCGGTCAGGAAGCGGTAGTCTTCCTTGCGGCGCAGGGACTCACCGATGTGGGGAAGCTTGGAAAAATCGGACGCACCCATGTTCGCGCTCCCTTAGGCCGAGGCCATGGCGGCCTGGCCCTGGACCACGGCGCGCACAATGTTCTGGTAGCCGGTGCAGCGGCAGATATTGCCCTCCAGCAACTCCCGGATTTCACCCTCAGACGCTTGCGGGTGTTTGTTGCACAGGTCCACCGCACTCATCACCATGCCGGTGGTGCAGTAGCCGCATTGCAGGCCATGGCAGTCCTTGAACGCAGCCTGCATCGGGTGCATGGTGCCGTCAGCGTCGGCCAGACCTTCGATGGTCATGATGTCGGCCCCGGCCACCTGGGCTGCCAGAACATTGCAGGATTTCACCGCGTTGCCGTTCAGCATGACGGTACACGCACCGCATTGCGCCGTGTCGCAACCCACGTGGGTGCCGGTGAGTTTGAGGTGTTCGCGCAAAGCCTGTACCAGCAGCGTATTGGGCTCCAGCTCCAGATTTTGATGTTTGCCATTGACTTTCAGCGCAACTTGCATGGGAAGGGTCTCCTGTGGGCAGAATGGATCGAGAGTGACCCGCGAATTGTGGAAGGCCAGCGCCACCACCGGCCTAGGGTTTTACCCTAGGAGTCAGCTGCCCGCGCAGATATTCTCAAATTGAGACAGCATCCAAGGTGCGGTACCCCCGACTGCCGCCAGCCTGGTACTGTCTTGCGCTTCTCAGTACCGGCAGACAATGTTGAGCAACGCTTGCCGCCCGCCGTGCTGCACCTCAAATAACGCCCGCGCCAGCGCCGCAGGCAACTGCGCCGGGTCATCCACCCGCTCGCCGTAGCCACCGCTGGCTTGCGCGATTTTTTCAAAAGCAGGAGCCGGGCTGAGATCTGCCAAGAGGCCGCAGTGGCTTGCAGCAGACACGCCAGCGCCGTACATGGCCGCCGTTGAGTTGCGTACCGCCGCATACATCTGGTTGTTGAAAACCAGCACCAGGATGGGCAACTTTTGTGCGGCGGAGACCCAGTGGCAAGCGCTCGGGTTGTCGAACAGGTAGGCACCATCCCCCAGCGTCGCAACCACCAGACGATCTGGCGCATTCAACTTGATGCCCAGCGCCGCACCCAGCCCCCAGCCCAGCCCACCGGCCGGGCTCAAACCGAAAAATGTGCCCGGCAGCTGCCGTTCGCAATGTTCCAGACGCAACGGGTATTCGTTCACGATGATGGCGTCCGGCCCGACCGCGTCGGACAGGCAGCGGCTGATCCACTCCGGCTGGATGAAGTCAGCCTTTGCGGCAGCCGCGCCAAGCGAGCGCCAGCTCGAACGCAGGGCAGTGCGTTGCCCGGCAATCCGTTGACGGCGCGCCTCCAGAGCTTCGCGTTGCAAGCTGCCATTGGCAACCCGGCTGACCAATTCTTCTTCCAGTGCCCGCAGTACTACCGCGCAGTCGGCCCGGATCGCCAGGTCCACCGGAAATCCACGCGTGGGGTAACGCGAAAACGCCGGGTCTTCCGCTATGTGGATGATGCGGCAACTCTCCTGCGGCCCCTCCAGCGATGGCAACCACGGCACGTCGCATTCCAGCACGATCACTAAATCGGCCTCTGCCAGCAGCGCCTTGGGCGAGTAGCCGAGATGCATATCGTGTTCGCCGGACAGGCAAGCGTACCTGCCACCCACTGTCACCACCGGCAGCGCTGCCTTTTGTGCCAGCGATGCCAGGGCCTGAAAGCCGGCCACTGTGCGCCCGCTGGCGGAAGTTATCACCAGCGGCCGCTGCGACGCTACGATCCAGCCTGCCAGCAGCGCCACGTCCGCCGGGTCCGGCCACGGTGGTCCCGCTACCACGCGCCGGCGTCCATGCGGCGGGGGCAAAACCAGCGGGGCGCTGATCACTTCGCGTGGCAGCGACAGATAAGTCGGCCCGCGCGGGGAAGTCATCATGATCTCAAGCGCACGCTGCACCACCGCTTCGGTCTCGGACGCCAGTTTGAGCTCCTGGTCCCACTTGACGAATTCGCGCAACATGCCGGCCTGGTCAAACATCTCCTGCGCCCAATGGATAGGCCGGTTACGCGAACCAAACAGGCCGGACTCCGTAATCGGGGTGCGCCCGGCCATGAGCAGGATCGGTGCCTGGTCCCGGCTGGCGTTGGCCGCGCCGTTGACCATGTTGGCAGTACCAACATTTACGTGCACCATCACCGCCTGCGGTTTTCCGGTTGCCAGGTACGCGCCATGCGCCATCGCCACCGCCGCGTTCTCGTGTGGCACCATGACCGGCTTGGGCACCCGGGTTTTGAGCTCCGGGTCGGCTTCGGCAATCGCAAAAGCCTCAACGATGGCCGGAAAGTCGGTACCGGGGTTACAGAAGAAATGCTCTACCCCATGGGACCGCAATGCACACAGCAGCGCCAGCGCCGCCGGTGGATGGGCGGAGGCTGCGACATTCACTGCGCGGTTGCACCCGACTGGCGGATAACCTGCGTCAGGCGCACTGTATCTTTCTTGATGCGGGCATCGAACTGGCTGGTGCTGCCGCCCACCACCTCTCCACCGGCGGTCCGGATGATCTCCGCTATGGCCGGGTCCTTCAGTGCGCGGCTGGTTTCCTCCTGCAGGCGGGCCAGAATCTCCGGTGGTGTGCGCGCCGGTGCCAACAGTCCAAACCAGCCGGTCAGCTCGTAGTCGGGAATACCAAGCGCCTCGGCCACCGTCGGCACGTCGGGCAACAATGGGGAGCGTTTGGCCGATGTAACCGCCAGTGCCTTGAGTTTGCCGCTCTTGACAAACTGCAGTGCCACCGGCAGGTTGACGAAACCCACCTGCAGCGTGCCGCCAACGTGATCGGTCGTGGCCTGCGCGTTGCCCTGATAGGCAACATGTGTCACCTTGGCACCGGTCTTGAGCGCCAGCAGTTCTGCCGACAGGTGGCCCGAACTGCCAGCGCCGGGTGTACCGTAGTTGAACTTGCCCGGCTCGTTCTTCATCAACTGCACCAGCTCCTTGATGGAATTGGCCGGTACGCTGGGGTGTACCGTCACGACATTGAGCATTTCGGCCACCTCGATGATCGGTGCCAGATCTTTGGCCGGATCAAACGCCATGTTGGCATACAGCGCGGGATTGGTGGCCAGCGGAATGCCATTGATCAGCAGGGTGTAGCCGTCCGGCGCTGACTTGGCGACATAGTCACTGCCCAGGTTGGTGCCTGCACCCGGTTTGTACTCCACGATCACCGGCTTGCCCAGCGCATCCTGCAGCTTCTGCGCGATCGCCCGCGCAAAGATGTCGGAGGTGCCACCGGGTGTGGCAGGCACGATGATGCGTACCGGTTTCACCGGATACTGCTGCGCTGTTGCCGACTGAGGCAGGACCAGTGCGGCGCACACCGAGGCCAGGACGCATAGAAAGTTGCGGCGCATAAAAACTCCAGGTAGGTTTGAAAGTGGTTGCAACATAAGGAGCACGTCCCATGCTATGGCAAGCACATGCCGTGCCATGCGGAGAAGCGCTAATTGTCCAGTTATCCGACGCCATGCTACCTTTCTGCGGTATTTCATTGAGATGATATTATTTTCCGGATGTATGAACTTCAAGGGATACCGCAATGGAGCGAACCCATCCATCGACCGCGCATGCGCCAGCTCTGCCTGCATGATCGGGTTGCAGGTATATGGCGAGCACGCTGTCTTTTGCCTCTGGCAAACCAACCAGGCTCGCTGCCGAGGACGTTGGGGCGGGTGGCTGAGCGAAGTAGAGAAGGAGTTGGCGGCGACAGGCCGCCATGTGTGACATGAGCGCAGCCACCCGCCCCGGCGTCCTCGGCTTGTACAAGCGTGCGCTCGTAACGGCAACTGGAATTCCCATGCAAATCCAGCTGCACCTGCCACTTCGACCGCGACATATGGCGTGGCTGTCCAACGTATCGCGCTACCGGAAATTTTCACGCCTACCGACATCGTCAATTTGGGAACACTCAATAATGTGCCGAACAATGCCGTGCATGCCCACCCACACTCCCTTATGTCTTCCCAGGTTCTGATTGCCGGTGCCGGTCCGGTCGGACTGGTGAGCGCACTCACGCTGGCAACGGCCGGCATTCCGGTGACCGTATTCGAGCGCAGCACCGAACCGGCCGAGGACCTGCGCGCGTCCACCTTTCACCCGCCCACGCTGGATCTGCTGGCCCGCTTCGGAATTACCAGTGAGTTGATAGCACAGGGGCTGGTGGCCAGAACCACCCAACAGCGTGACCGCAAGGACGGCTTGATCGCCGAGTTCGACATGTCGCTGCTGGCGGATGACACGCAACACGCCTTTCGCCTACAGTGTGAGCAATGGAAACTTACCCGGCTGCTGTTGGAGCGGCTGTCCCGGTTGCCGCACGCCAAAGTAATTTTCGGTGCCGTGGTGGACGATGTGCGGCAGAACGCGGGTGGTGTGGATGTAGTTGTGAAGATTGACGGCGAACCGCGCACCTTCAGGGGTGTCTATCTGATCGGTGCCGACGGAGCCTGGAGCGCGGTGCGCCAGTCGCTGGGAATTGAGTTCGAGGGGTTCACCTACCCCGAGCGGTTCCTGGTTGTATCCACCGCCTTCGAGTTCGCCGATCATTTCCCGGGTCTTTCGTACGTGAATTACGTGTCCGACCCCCAGGAGTGGTGTGTATTGCTGCGCGTGCCAACGCTGTGGCGGGTGCTGTTTCCGACCTCGACCGACGAGTCCGACGCCGAGGTGTTGACCGACGACTCGATCCAGGCCCGGCTTCAGAACCTGTTGCCGCAGCCCCAGCCTTATGCCACGGTGCACCGTACTTTGTATAAAGTGCACCAGCGTGTGGCGCGGGAGTTCCGGCGTGGCCGGGTAGTGCTGGCGGGCGACGCTGCACACATCAACAATCCGCTGGGAGGCATGGGCATGAACGGTGGGGTGCAGGATGCGTTCAACCTGGCCGACAAACTGGTCGAGATTCTTAATCATGGTGCCGACGACAAGCTGCTGGACCGCTACCAGCGCCAGCGCCGCTCGGTAGCGATCGAGTACATCAACGCCAATACCGCGCGCAACAAAAAAAATCTCGAAGAACGCGACCCGGAGGCCCGGCGCCGCACCCATGCCGAATTGCGCGCCATTGCCGCCGACCCGGTCGCGGCCCGAAAGTACCTGCGCAAAACCTCAATGCTCGATGCGCTGGAACGTGCTGACGCTATTTTGTAATGCAATGACAGAACCCATGGACAAAGACGCCATCTACCAGCGCCAGAAGCTGGGCAACCCAAGTGGCATTGGTACCCGCTGCGGCTTGATTCTGGTGGACTTTGTCAACAGTTTTGTCGACGCGGCGCAGTTTGGTGGCCCGCACATTGTTTCTGCGGTCCAAACCAGCGCGCCGTTGCTGGCAGCGTTTCGCCGGGCCGGCCTGCCAGTCGTGTTTACGCGCGTGGTGTTTGCCGATGGCGGTGCCGACAGCAATGTCTTCTGCATGAAGGTGCCGCCGCTGGCCCAACTCACCGAACATGCGTTTGGTTCGCAGATCGTGCCGCAACTGGCACCGGCACCCGGCGAATGGGTGGTGCGCAAGACATCGGCGTCGGCCTTCTTTTCGACCGGTCTGTCGGAATGGCTGCGCCTGCGTGGCGTGGATACTGCGGTAGTGGTTGGCTGCACCACCAGCGGATGCGTGCGTGCGACGGTGGTCGATGCAATGCAGTTCAACTTCCGAACCATCGTCATCGAAGACTGCGTGGGCGACCGCGCGCTCGAGCCGCACCATGCCAACCTGTTCGACATGCGCCAGAAGTATGCCGACGTGATGACCCGCGACACTTTCCTCACCAGCTTGGCCGAGGGCTGAACATGGACCACCTCGGTTACCGCATGAAGTTCGGGGCGCTGGGCCCCTCCACCAACACCATCGTCCAACCAGACTTTGACGACATGCGTCCGGTGGGCGTTACCAACCACTACAGCCGCATCATCATTCCGAACGACCCGGTGAGCACCGACGCAGAGTTTCTGCAACTGGTGCACAACATCCAGGGCAATACCCTGCAGGCGGTAGACGTGCTGAAGAGCTGCGAGATGCAATACCTCGTGATGGGTATGTCGGCCGCCACCTTCTGGGATGGGCGCAAAGGTGCCCTGGCCTACCTGCAAATGATGCGCGAGCGCGCCGAGGTGGAGGTGTCGTGCGGATCGTTTGCCACCGAAGCGGCATTGCACGCCTGCAAGGCCCGGCGGATCGCTTTTTTTTCGCCCTATTTCCCCGTGGCGAATACCCAGGTACGGCGCTTTTACGAGGACTGCGGGTTCACCGTGGTGCGCGACCTGTGCCTGCAACGCCCAAGCCCGGTGCAGATTGCCCACACGACCGACGCCATGTGCCGCGAAGCGCTAAAAAAACTCGATGGCGATGACGTGGACGCGATCGTGCAGGTTGGCACCAACTTGTCGATGGTGCGTTTTGCGGCGGCGGCAGAGTTGTTTCTCGGCAAACCGGTGATTGCCATCAACACCGCAACCTACTGGCATGCACTGCGGGCGGTGGGTATCCAGGACAAGCTGCAAGGTTTTGGCACACTGCTGTCGCACCACTGAAGCGATGCGAACACGCCGCGCGTGTATGCAGCATGGCGGCACGGGGAGCATACCAACCCCGCAACGTCAGACACTGAAAAGCTTCTGGCGCGCCGCATCGGTGATGGCCACCACACAGGGATGGGTGATGCGCCGTTGCACCGAAACCGCAAAAAACTCCTCCACCAATTCATCAGTGCGTCCAATCACCTCGACACCGAACTGGGCCACGGTCTCGGCCTCCAGCACACTGGGGCCCATGAAGACGCCCCGGCCCTCGCGCCCGAACGCTGTCATCAGTGCGCCGTCGTCAAACTCCCCGATAACACGCGGCTGAATCTGGTGGCGGGTCAGCCAGCCTTCGAGCTGCTGGCGTATCGATGCCGAGGCACCCTGAATCAGCATCGGCATATCGTTCAGGCACGCCGGAAAGACACCGCGGAGTCTGGGTTTGAGTTTCGGCGCACAAAAGAAACTCATGGCGGTGCTGCCCAGCGGGTGGTTGAACGCCTTTACGCTGATACGCCGGGACATCGGTTCGTCGGCAATCACCAGGTCGAGCCGGTGCAAGGCAAGTTGCGAAAGCAGATCCGGAAACTTGCCCTCGCTGCAAATCAGCCGAACCGGCTGGGAGACGGACAAGGCCGGCTCGAGCAGCCGGTAGGCAACCGACTTGGCGACCGAGTCCGCTACACCCACACGAAAGTCCAGCACACCCTGGCCCCCGTGGGCCTGGCGCACTGACGCCTCGAGCTCGCTGCCCAGCGCAAATATCTGGTCGGCATACCCCAGCGCCAGGCGGCCATCTTCGGTCAGCTCCAGATTGCGTCCGCGCTTGCGAAATAGCTTGCGCCCCAGTTTTTCTTCCAGCAATTTGATCTGGCCGGACAGGGTTTGCGGCGTGGTGTGCAATTGTTCCCCGGCGCGCATGATGCCGCCGGCTTTGGCCGTCACCCAGAAATAGTGCAGGTGTTTGAAGTTCATCGTGAAAGGCTCCTGGAAAGCCGCAGAATTGATCGATTTATGCGAAGTAAAATTGTAAAAAATACGAATTTACGCGAAGTGACAATGCCCTTACATTGAATTGGTCACAGCTATCGTGACGCCAAAAAAAGGGGATGCCACCATGCGTTTGAGTACCAAAAGCCGATTTGCCGTCACTGCGATGATCGACCTCGCGCTGCACCAGAGCTCGGGCCCGCTTCCGTTGTCGAGCATTGCACTGCGCCACCAGATTTCGCTGTCGTACCTGGAGCAGATGTTCAGCAAGTTGCGCCATGGCGGCCTGGTCGAGAGCACCCGCGGCCCCGGCGGCGGCTACATGCTGGCGCAACGGGCAGACCACATTTCCGTCGCCAGCATTGTTGCTGCCATGGAGGGCGGCGAGGATGACGCGGCATCTCACGCTGGTCAATCGTTCCAGCCGATGGGGCAGGATATGACGCAGGATTTGTGGGATGCGCTGAGCCGCAAGATGGTGGAGCACTTGCAGTCGATCACTTTGCACAGTCTGGCAGTCGAGCAACGCGCGAAAGGCTTCCAGCCCGACACCCGCAAGACACCCCGACACGGTGTGTTGAAGAAACCCAAGTTTGCGCCTGTAACGACGACTGCGCCCAACTCGGTCTTTGCGCTCGGGCAATCGCTATTGGCCAGGGGCTGAATGCCAGGCACCAAGCTGGTGGTCAGCCTGGCAGCCTCACAAACTGCCCGAACCCGGTAACTTCAGCGGGCCAATCTTCGCTGCGCAACACTTCCCGCGTACCACCCGCCACTAGTCTAGCGGCGCGTATCACGCCGGCATGGGTGATCCACACGATCGGAATTGCCGTCGCGCGCGTCTCAGACCATAGCTCGCCTACCCGGCGCATCAACTCGGAAACGCTTTCGCGCCCGCCAAACCGCCAGTGCGCAAAATCTGCCGTCCATTCGTCCAACGCCGATTTGGGGATGGCGTCCCAATGCCAACCCTCCCAGCAACCGAAGTCCATCTCCACCAGGCGTGGCTCTAGGCTCAACTGCATATCCGGTCTTAAGCGCTGAAGCGCCTCACCCAACTGCCTGCAACGCTGCAATGGTGAGCACAACACGCGGGGGGCTTGTGGCAGCTCCCGCGCCAAAACGAGGGCGCTGGCTTGGGTAGCACCGGCGTGGGCTGCCATGTCGGTGCTGCCGTAACAGATGCCAGCCTCGACCAGGGGCTGGGCATGGCGCACCAGCCACAAG
>JANOCN010000654.1:0-4498 GCA_031412185.1 Betaproteobacteria bacterium
GCCCGGTGCCAAACATGATGTCGATCTCGGCACTGGGTTCGGTAAACGGGAAGAAGCTGGGGCGAAAGCGGATCTCCAGATCACGGGTCTCGAAAAAGGCCTGGATAAAGTCGAGGTACACCACCTTCAAGTCCTTGAAGCTGATGTTTTCGCCTACCCACAAACCTTCGACCTGGTGGAACATGGGTGAATGGGTGGCGTCGCTGTCGACCCGGTAACAACGCCCTGGCACCACCACGCGGATCTCCGGCATGGTCTGGCCAGCGTCTATCAGATGGCGGTACTTCTTGACGTGTTGCACCGCGTGGCGGATTTGCACCGGACTGGTGTGGGTACGCAGTAGGTTTGGCGCGCTGGCGCTTCCACCTTCGACATAAAAGGTGTCGTGCATGGACCGTGCCGGATGGTCTTCCGGCGTGTTCAATGCACTGAAGTTGAACCAGTCGGTTTCGATTTCCGGACCTTGTGCAACCTCGAAGCCCATGGAACCAAAAATTGCCTCGATCCGTTCTGTACTTAGAGAGATGGGATGCAGACCACCGGTCGCGCGCGTGCGCCCTGGCAACGTCACGTCCAGTGCCTCAGCCTGCAACTGAAGCTGCAGGTCTGCGTCAGCAAGCGCTTCGCGGCGCGCTGCCAGAGCAGCCTCGATAGCCTGCTTCGCCAGATTGATCTGTGCGCCGCGCGACTTCTTTTCGTCTACCGACAACGCCGCCAGGCCTTTCATGAGGGCAGTGATACGCCCCGACTTGCCCAGAAAAAGCGCCTTCGCGTTTTCGAGATCAGCGGGTGCGCTGGCCTGCACGAATGCAGCCTTGGCGGTATCGACGATTGCGTCCAACTCGTTCATAACATCTCTCATCGAAGAATTTGCCCATGCGCCGCTGGCCGGCGCAAAGGCACGGACCACTGAAGTAGCCACTGGCAAAAAAAGGGGCTAGTGCTTTCCCAAGCGCTAGCCCTGTTTCTATTGCGTGGGCTGCTGTCGGCGAGACAGCTGACCCGCAGTGAACTCAAGCAGCCAGCTTGGCCTTGACCTGCTCCACGATGCCTGCAAACGCCGGCATGTCGTGCACGGCAATATCGGACAAGACCTTACGATCGATCTCGATACCAGCCTTCTTGAGACCATTCGCAAACTGGCTGTAGGTCAGGCCACACTGGCGCGCGGCGGCGTTGATACGCGCAATCCACAATTGGCGGAAAACACGCTTTTTGGTACGGCGGTCGCGGTAGGCATATTGCCCGGCCTTCATTACCGCTTCTTTGGCGATCCGGAAGACATTACCGCGGCGACCGCGAAACCCTTTGGCAAGGGCCAGAACTTTTTTGTGGCGGGCGCGAGCCGTTACACCACGTTTGACGCGAGGCATGTTGTTGCTCCTTGTTGGTCGGGTTAAATGCCGAAGCCGGGCAACATCTGCGCCATGTGACCCATATTGGTCTCATGTACAGCCGTCGAACCCCGCAAATGGCGCTTGTTCTTGGTGGTCTTCTTGGTCAGGATGTGACGCTTGAAGGCTTGACCGCGCTTGACGGTACCCCCCGGACGAACACGGAAACGCTTTTTCGCGCCGCGTTTGGTCTTCATTTTGGGCATTGAATGCTCCTTCTACCTTGTGCTCGTGAGGCGTCTGCAAAGAGTTTGCAGCCTTGTTGGCCCCGAGCCACTTTTTTGTGGCGAGCGTTAGCTCCCCACTTTTTGTGGCGGGTGTTGGCCCACCACATTTTGCAAACCATCGGTGACCAGACCGATGGATCGCTCAAACTCTAGGACGCCGCACCCACCGCCACTTCTACAGGCGGCTTGACTGCCACTTTCTTCTTGCCCGGCGCGATCATCATGATCATCTGACGCCCTTCAAGCTTGGGAAACTGCTCTACCAGAATCAGGTCGCCCAGCTCTGCGCGGATACGGTTCAGCAATGCCATGCCGATTTCCTGATGGGTAATCTCACGCCCCCTGAAACGCAACGTAATCTTGCACTTGTCACCCTCGGCGAGAAAACGCCGGATGTTGCGCATCTTTATGTTGTAGTCGCCGTCATCGGTACCTGGACGGAATTTGATTTCCTTGATCTCGATTACCGTCTGTTTGGACTTTGCCTCGGCCGCCTTCTTCTGCTCCTGGTACTTGAACTTGCCGTAGTCCATCAATCGACAGACCGGCGGGTTCGCTGTGGCAGAGATCTCGACCAGATCCACATCCATCTCGCCGGCCAGACGCAGGGCCTCCATCAGGCTGACGACTCCCATTGGCTCATTCTCGGGGCCGGAGAGGCGGACTTCCGGGGACATGATCTCCCGGTTAAGGCGGTGCTTGCGTTCTTCGCGGTGACGGCGGTCACGAAATTCAGTAGCGATGGTTCAGTCCTTCAACAGGTTTGCCAAAAATGGCGAAAGCAGTGCAATACCCGCAGACAAACTGAAATCAAAAGTCAAATCAACTCAGACAACAGACTTGTGAGCGATGTCGCCAGCGATTTTTAGCGCGAACGCTTCGAGGGACATCACACCGAGGTCTTGGTTACCCCGGGCGCGCACTGCCACTGCACCGGCCGCCATCTCTTTGTCACCCACAACAACGATGTATGGCAGCTTTTGCATTGAATGCTCCCGGATTTTATACGTAATCTTCTCGTTGCGGAGGTCAAGATTCACCCTCAGGCCCTGATCGCGCAGCATTTTCGCCACGTTTATTGCATATTCTGACTGCGCGTCGGTAATGTTGAGTACCGATACCTGCATCGGCGCGAGCCAGGCCGGCAGCGCACCAGCGCTTTCCTCGATCAGGATGCCAATAAACCGCTCCAGGCTCCCGACGATGGCCCGGTGCAACATCACCGGGTGCAGCCGCTCCCCGCTTTCAGCCACGTAAACTGCGTCCAGCCGCTCGGCCATTGAAAAGTCAACTTGCATAGTGCCACACTGCCACTGGCGCCCAATTGCGTCCTTGAGGGTGTATTCGATCTTCGGCCCATAGAAGGCGCCGTCACCCGGGGCGAGCTCATAGTCACAGCCTGATTGGCGCAAGCTCTGCTCGAGGGCCGCTTCGGCCTTGTCCCAGATCGCGTCGGAACCTATACGCGCCGTGGGTCGTGTGGCCACCTTGTAGATGATCTTTTCGAAGCCGAAATCTGCATAGACTTTGCGCAGCTGCGCTGTGTAGGCGACACACTCGGCAAGAATCTGATCTTCGGTACAGAAAATGTGGCCGTCATCCTGCGTGAAGGCGCGCACGCGCATGATGCCGTGCAGTCCCCCGGTTGGCTCATTACGGTGGCATTGGCCAAATTCGCCATAACGCAAGGGCAGATCGCGGTAACTCTTGATGCCCTGCTTGAAGATCAGGATATGGCCCGGGCAGTTCATCGGTTTGAGCGCGTAGTCACGCTTTTCTGACTCGGTCGTGAACATGGCGTCGCGGTACTTGTCCCAGTGACCGGTCTTCTCCCACAAGGCGCGGTCCAGAATCTGCGGCCCCTTCACTTCCAGGTATCCGTTGTCCTGGTACACCCGTCGCATGTACTGCTCCACCTGCTGCCAGACCGTCCAGCCTTTGGGATGCCAGAACACGGTACCCGGAGAGTGCTCATCAAGGTGAAACAGGTCGAGTTCGCGGCCAAGTTTGCGGTGGTCTCGCTTCTCGGCCTCTTCGATCATCGTCAAGTGCTGTTGCAACTCTTCCTTGGTGGCCCAGGCCGTGCCGTAAATGCGTTGCAGCATCTCATTGCGGTGATCGCCGCGCCAGTAGGCACCCGCCAGCTTCATCAGCTTGAAGAACTTGAGCTTGCCGGTACTGGGTACGTGCGGGCCGCGGCACAGGTCTTCAAACGCGCCTCCACGGTACAGCGACACCTCTTGATCGGCCGGGATGCTGGCGATGATCTCGGCCTTGTAGTGCTCACCCAGGCGCCTGAAATGCGCCACCGCATCGTCGCGCGGCAACACGCGGCGCGTAACCGGGTCGTCCTTGGCGGCCAACACATTCATGCGTTTTTCGATGGCCGCCAGGTCGTCCGGTGTAAACGGTCGTTTGTAGGAAAAATCGTAAAAGAACCCGTTCTCGATCACCGGGCCTATCGTGACCTGGGCGTCCGGAAACAGATCTTTCACAGCGTAGGCCAGCAGATGGGCGGTGGAGTGGCGAAGAACACCCAGCCCGTCGGCATCCTTGCCTGTCACGATCGCCAGGCTGCTGTCCTGGGTGATCTCGAAGCTTGTATCGACCAAGCGGCCATCGACTTTGCCAGCCAGGGCCGCCTTGGCCAAACCGGAACCGATCGACGCAGCCACTTGAGAAACAGTGACAGAGCCGGGATAGGCACGTTGGGAACCATCAGGAAGTGTGATTTGAATCATGGGAACCTTGGATCGGAATACACAACAAAAAGCGCGGGCTTTGCCGCGCTTGAAAATCTGCCATTCATAGCCGCCAGCGCACGAGGCGCGCGGACTACCGCCTCGTGGTCTACTGAAACCTGTCGGAATTGGTTTG
>JANOCN010000655.1:0-2460 GCA_031412185.1 Betaproteobacteria bacterium
CCGCGTGCTCAAGGTGGCGCGCACTATCGCCGACCTGGCGGGTGCACAGAGCACGCAGGTGACGCACCTGGCCGAGGCCATGCAATACCGGCGCTCGGTGCGCGCCGACCATTGAACGCGGGGGGCACCCCACGCCGCAGATGTCATTGCCTTGCGCACACCGCGCGCGGCGAATTCACAACAGGCGCCAACCCTGCCAGCCGCTCCACAGCGCCCCGAAGATCAGCAACACACCAATACCCTGCCCCAGCTGCACCTGCGCCTGCTGGTTCGCACCCAGCCAGCTACGCAGTCCCGATGCCCCCACGGCTACTGTGCCGTACACCGCCACTTGCGTCGCAGCGATGATGGCACCCAGGCCCAATGCCTGGGGTGCCAGCGGCCCGTATTCGGCGCGCAGGAATTGCGGAAACACAGCCAGCATGAACACATAGGCTTTGGGGTTCACCAAAGAGGTGGCCGCCGCCCGCCCGAAGATGGACGCCGCGCTTCGCGGTGCCGCTTCGTGCACCTCGCCCAGCGCACTGGCACCGCGCAACAGCGACCAGCCCATCCATCCGATGTAGGCCGACCCGGCCAGCAGCATGGCGTTGAATAGCTGGGGCAGGGTCTTGATCACCACCCCTACACCAATAACACCCATCAGCACATGCAGCATGCCGCCTGCGGTGATGCCCGCCACGGCCGCCCACCCGGCCTTGCGCCCACCTACCAGCGCGCTGGCCATGACAAAGGCCATATCCAGCCCTGGCAACATGATGATGCCGAACACAAGCGCGAAAAATACCCACCAGTGGCTGGTCTGGGTCAACCCGAAAAACTCCATGCGTTACCTTTTTGAGAATTGATTCAGTGCAAGAGCCGCCAGAGTAACCGGCTAAACGCGACCGGGCCCGTCATGTATATCTGGCACACTGCAAAAATGCGCGCGAGCCGCCTGTTGTCGATCCTCATGCTTCTGCAAACGCGCCGGCGCATGAGACACCGCCGGGCCGTTCCCAAGGGCGAATTCCGCAATGCGCAGCATGAAGGATGCCTGATGAGTGCGACCGGTCTGGCCCAGCACCTGGAGGTGTCGCAACGCACAATTCTGCGCGACATTGACCAGCTGTCTGCAGCAGGCGTGCCGGTATGGTCGGACCGCGGGCGCGATGGCGGGTTCCAGCTGCGCGCGGGCTGGAGCACACAGCTTACCGGCCCTACCGACGCGGAAGCAAAGGCACTGTCTCTGGCCGGCCTGCCCAGTGCTGCCACGCGCCACTGCGCGCGGCTTGCGCTTGCTCGGTGCCATCAGCACGGCCGTGGGCGAAGCGACCCGGCATCGTGCGGGGTGCAGACTCACGCCGCTGACTGGGTACAGGTGGTCATACCCATCGAGTCCGTCCAGCACGCGACCATGCAGTTACTGGGCATGGGGGCCCATGTGCAGGTGCTGGAGCCCGCGTCACTGCGCGACAGAATGCGCGAAACGCTGGCAGAGATGTCTGCGTTATACGCCGCCTGATGCGCTCAGGCAGCCTGTAGCGCCTGCTGCATCGCCCCCAACAAAGTCGCCGGGTCCTGTGCGCCCGACACCGCTACCTTCTGGTTGAAGATGAAATACGGCACACCACTGATGCCCATGCTGCGCGCTTGTGCGTCTGCTTGTGCCACCGCCTGCAGTTGCAGCGGGTCGGCCACAAAACTGCGCGCGGCATCGGCGTCCAGACCGGCCTCGTCGGCAATCGCGGCCAGCACCTGAACATCGCCGATAAAGCGGTTCTGGGTGAAATAGGCTTTGAGTAAACGTTCCTTCACGTCGCTGCCTGCCGCCATATCGTCCTGCTGCGCAAACGCAATCAGCGCGTGTGCCGCCAGCGTATTGGGCTGCAGGGTGATGCCATCGATATTGAGTTCAAGGCCGACACTGTGGCCGGCTGCGCGCACGCGCGCATAGATTTCTGCCGCCCGCGCCGGGCCGCCAAACTTGTCTTCGAGGTACTGTTTGCGCGAGATGCCCTCAGCGGGCAAATCAGGGTTGAGCTGGAACGGGTGCCAGCGTATCTGCGCTGCAGGCAACTCCGCCGCCTGCGGCAGGGCCAGCGCGGCTTCGAGCTTGCGTTTTCCGATGTAGCACCAGGGGCAAACAACGTCGGAGACGATGTCGATAGTGAATGCGGCGTCGGTCACTGGGGGCTACTTTGCAAACAGTTGCGTGCGGTCGGCAAAGGCCTTGAACTCGAGCGCATTGCCACACGGGTCCATAAAAAACATGGTGGCCTGTTCACCCACCTGCCCCTTGAAGCGGACATACGGCTCGATCACAAATTTCGTATCCGCGCCGCGCAGCCGGTCGGCCAATGCCTGCCACTCGGGCATCGTCAGCACCACCCCGAAGTGGCGCACCGGCACGTCATGCCCATCCACCGCGCTGGTGCTCGCGTGACCGGCATCTTCCGCTGCCAGGTGGGCCACGATCTG
>JANOCN010000656.1:0-2208 GCA_031412185.1 Betaproteobacteria bacterium
GTGAACCAGATCAAACGCAATGGCACCGAGGCCCAGCGCCAGAAGTACCTGCCCAAATTGATATCCGGTGAACATGTCGGGGCGCTGGCGATGAGCGAATCGGGCTCGGGCAGCGACGTGATCTCGATGAAACTCAAGGCCGAATGCAAAGAACCGAGTGCTTCGGGTGGCGGCTACTACCTGCTCAACGGCAGCAAATTCTGGATCACCAACGGCCCCGATGCCGACACGCTGGTGGTGTATGCCAAGACCGAACCTGAGCTCGGTGCCCGCGGGGTCAGCGCCTTCCTGATCGAAAAAGGCATGCCGGGCTTCTCGATCGCTCAAAAGCTCGACAAGCTGGGCATGCGCGGCAGCCACACCGGCGAGCTGGTGTTCCAGAACGTCGAAGTGCCTGCCAGCAACATACTGGGCGGGCTCAACAGTGGTGCCCGGGTGCTCATGAGCGGCCTGGACTATGAGCGCGCGGTGTTGTCGGCCGGGCCGATCGGCATCATGCAGGCGGTGATGGACAACGTGGTGCCGTACATCCACGACCGCAAGCAGTTTGGCCAGAGTATTGGCGAGTTCCAGCTGATCCAGGGCAAGGTCGCCGACATGTACACCGTGTTGCAGGCCGGGCGGGCCTATTGCTACACCGTCGGCAAGAACCTGGATGCCTTGGGTAGCGAACATGTTCGCCAGGTACGCAAGGAGTGCGCGTCCGTCATTCTGTGGTGCGCCGAGAAAGCCACCTGGATGGCGGGCGAAGGGGTGCAGATATTTGGTGGCAACGGGTACATCAACGACTACCCGCTGGGTCGCCTGTGGCGTGACGCCAAGCTGTACGAAATTGGCGCGGGGACCAGCGAAATCCGGCGTATGTTGATCGGCCGCGAGCTTTTTGCCGAGACGATGTAACGTCTTCGGCACGTTTGGACGCAAGCTTGGGCACAATTCACGCATGAACCACGATCCACACATTCTTCTCGACCACAACCGGGCGTGGGCCGCACGGATGGAGCGCGAGCGCCCGGGTTTTTTCACCGGGCTCATGGCACAGCAAAAGCCGCGCTACATGTGGATCGGCTGCTCCGATAGCCGGGTGTCCGCGAATGAGATCACCGGGCTGGAGCCCGGCGAGGTGTTTGTGCACCGCAACGTGGCCAATGTGGTGGTGCACTCCGACCTGAACGCCTTGTCAACCATCCAGTTTGCTGTGGAACACCTGAAAGTCGCACACATCATGGTAGTCGGGCACTACGGGTGTGCGGGGGTACGCGCGGCGTTGCAGGGCACCCGCATCGGCCTGGCCGACAACTGGTTGCGCCACATCCGCGACCTGAAGCTGCGCCATCGCAAACGCATCGACCACCTGCCCCCCGGCCAGCAGGAAGATGTGTTGTGCGAGATAAACGTGATCGAGCAGGTCGGCAATGTGGCTTTGTCCACCGTGCTGCAGGACGCGTGGGGGCGCGGCCAGCAGGTAACCGTGCATGGCTGGGTGTACGGGCTGCGTGATGGTTTGCTGAAAGACCTGCAGGTCAGCATGGACGGCCCCGATGCGGTGCTGGATGCTTTTCGCACTGCCATCAAGCGCTACCCGCGTTTCACCGACGCCGACACCGGCGCTGACGGCGACGCGGACACGATCTTCGACGCGCTGGACGACTGACCGGCGATGTTTCCGCAACGCCTGGACTCTTCGCTTGCGTACGACATTGCGAAGGCAATGCTGGATGGGTTCAACCGCCACTACCGCCTGTTCCGCAGCGAGTCAGCGCGCTCCAAACACCGCTTCGAGACGGCGGACTGGCACGGGCAGCAGCGCGCGCAGCGCGAACGGATCGAGTTCTATGATCTGCGCGTGCGTGAGTGTTCAACCCGGCTGGAGCGCGAATTCAAGGCCGGTGAACAACCGATGGAGGTGTGGCAGCAGATAAAGCTGCATTACATCGGTCTGCTGGTGGACCACCACCAACCCGAGCTGGCGGAGACCTTTTTCAACTCGGTCACCACCAAAATACTGCACCGCAGCTATTTCCAGAACGACTTCATTTTTGTGCGCCCTGCGGTCAGCACCGAATACATAGAAAACGACGAACCGCGGGCGTTGCCTACTTACCGGGCCTACTACCCGAATCGCGACAGCATGGCGCAGACGCTGGAGCAGCTCATCGCCGATTTCGACCTGCGCCGACCGTTTGAAGACATGCAGCGCGATTGTGG
>JANOCN010000657.1:0-1638 GCA_031412185.1 Betaproteobacteria bacterium
ACGATCTCGCCGAAGCCGCCATTCGGCCCCGATGACAGCAGGATCAGGTCGGAGGCCACTTTGGCGATCGCCGTGGCGCAGGTACGCAATTCAGCGGATACGCGCGAAAACGTGTCCATGTTCTGCATCGCGTCAAAAGAGTCCTCGGGCGCAGAAAAGGCGATTCCAGTCAACGAAGCCAGATGCCGGTACACCGAAGTCCGGTATCCCGGCGGCGCGCCGAAGCCAGTTCCAATGGCAGTCCCGCCCAGCGGGAGAACCAGCAAGCTGTCGCGTACCGGCTGCAACGCGCGCCCCAATCGCGTCACGAGTGCGGCATAACCACCGAACACCTGGCCCAGGCGCATCGGCTGCGCGTCCTGCAGGCAGGTCCGGCCTAGATGCAGTACATCCTCGAACTCACTGGCCTTGCGGGCAAGGCAGTTGGCGAGCGACGCCACTTCGGTCATCAGCGGTCCGAGCAATGCGTAAGTCGCCATTTTCATCGCAGCCGGGTATACATCGTTGGTCGACTGCGACCGGTTGACGTGGTCGTTCGGATGCACCCGGTCGTACACGCCGAGCGCCCCCCCCAGGATCTGCTGCGCCCGATTGGCAATCACTTCGTTGAAATTCATGTTGGTCGAGGTGCCACCGGACCCCTCCAACAGGTCGACTACGAGTGAGTCGGCGTGTGCCCCGGCGACGATTTCGGCGCAAGCCTCGGCGATGGCCGTTTTTTGCGTCTCGCTGATAACTGCGTGATCGAAGTTGGCAAGCGCGGCCGCCCATTTGCATTGGGCAAACGCTTTGCTGAATTGCGCGTTCGATCCAACGGTGCGTGGTGAGATGGTCAGATTGTCGACACCTCGGTAAGCGTTGACGCCGAACAACCGATCATCCGGAATGCCGACTTCGCCGAGATAGTCATGTTCTTTGCGCAGCGTGGTGTTCATGGGGTTGACAAGTGGATGGGCAAGTTCATTGTGTTGATGCAAGTGCCCTGTCGAAAAAGTCGGCGCGGCCGAAGTTGCCCGATTTCAGCGCAAGCAGCAGCGGTCTATCGTTGGCCTGTGTCCAAGGCACGCCGGGTTCTATCGCCGGGCCAATTCGCAGTTGCGTCACACCCAGCGCCTGCACCACTGCGCCGGAGGTCTCGCCGCCTGCGACCACCAGCCGCCGCACGCCATAGCGCACCAGTTCGGTGGCTATGCGGCTCAGGCATTGCTCGACCAGCAGCCCCGATCGCTCAATGCCGATAGTCGACTGGGCCTGACGAACCTCGTCTGCGGTGGCGGTCGCGAAGATGAGCATGTGGTCCTTGTCCGCGGCCCAGTCCAGCGCCATCTGCGCGACCGGCTCGCCGGCGGCTAGCCGCAGTGGCTCGATGCGGTAGGCTGGGCGGCCGACATCGATCCAGTGGCGCACCTGGGAGTTGGTAGCGCTGGAACTGGAGCCGGCCAGCACAGCCGTACGGCCGCCAACCACCGGTAGTGCCGAAGCGGCTTGCCTGTCCAGCGTGCACCAGCCGCGCCGCGCGTATGCAGCCGGCAAGCCGACCGCAAGACCGGATCCGGCCGTCACCAGGGAGAGGTCGGCACAAGCCTCGGCCAATGCGCCAAGTTGCTCCGTTGCCGTGATGTCGCATACGGCAAAACG
>JANOCN010000658.1:0-5979 GCA_031412185.1 Betaproteobacteria bacterium
ACCTGCTGCAGGCCCAGCATTTGCCGCCACTGGATGGTTTTAGCCACCTGCTGATGCAACTCGAGACGCCCTTGACCACGGTTGCGGCCTATGCGCAAGCGGCGCGGACAAGAGGCGTCAAGCTCGTGCTCAACGCGGCCCCGGCGCAGGCATTGGATGCAGCCCTTCTGGGATTGGTAGACGTGCTGATCGTGAACGAGGGGGAACTCGCCAGCGTTACCTCCCACACGGGTACGCTTGCGCAGCGCCTGAAGCAGTTGTCGGTGCCTGCGGTGGTCGTGACACTCGGCGCAAAAGGCTGCTGCGCTCGGGTGGGCAGCGACTTCCTGGTGCAGCCCGCGTTCCCGGTAACCCCGCTGGACACCACCGGAGCCGGAGACACCTTTTGTGGCGTACTTGTAGCGGCACTGAGCGAAGGCAACGGCATGTCGGCGGCGTTGCGCCGCGCCAGTGCAGCCTCAGCCCTGGCCTGCACCCAGGCTGGTGCCCAATCGAGCATCCCCGCGCGCGAAGCGGTGGCGGCATTTCTGCACCTGCAACACGCAACCACTGCCCACGAGGAGGCAGGGTTGCGCGAGTTCTGCGGCTTGCCCTCCAACCAAAACCATTGAAACCATTGAAACCACCGAAACCACTGAACAACGCATGACGCAAACCAGCCGGCACAAAGTAATTTACGACACCGACCCGGGTGTAGACGACGCCATGGCGCTGTATTTCGCGCTCGCGCATCCCGCCATCGAGGTGGTCGGCATCACCACCACGTTCGGCAATGTGAGCGTTGCACAAGCCGCCACCAATGCGCTGTACCTGTGCGCGATAGCCGGGCGCACTATACCGGTTACCCAGGGCGTCGCAGCCCCATCGGGCAAACCGCCCGAGGCACCGCCGGCCCACATACACGGTGCCGACGGCCTGGGCAACCTGGGTGCACGGCACGCCACGGAAGGTCGGCTCGACCCGCGTTCGTCGGCCCAGTTCATCGTGGACATGGCGCGCGCCCATCCGGGTGAGATTGCACTGGTGGCCGTCGGCCCATTGGGCAACCTGAGCCTGGCACTGCTGCTCGAGCCCCAACTCCCGCAGTTGCTACGCGAGGTGATCATCATGGGTGGCACCGTGCTGGAGCCTGGCAACGTGTCGCCCGTAGCCGAGGCCAACATCTGGAACGACCCGCATGCGGCCGACCGGGAGTTCACGGCCGGATGGAAACTCGCCATGGTGGGGCTGGACGTGACGCACCGCGTGGTGGTGCTGGTGTCGCTGTTCAAAAAGATTGCCGAGCGCCACCGGCACCGGGCAACCGACACCTTGCACCGGGGCGTTGAGTTCTATTCCGGCTTCTACACTAACCTGTACCCCGACATCGCCGAGTCGCCGGGCTGTTTTGCACACGACCTGCTGGCGTTCATCTATCTGGTAAGCCCGCAACTCTTTACCGTGCAGAGCCGCTCGGTACGCGTGGCGACGGACGGCCTGGCGCAGGGCCAGACCATCATGAACCAGCGTGGTTTTGTGGACTATCCGCAATCCGGCTGGGGCCCGGATGTACCGAAAACGCAGGTTTGTATGCAGGTGGATGCCGGGGCCTGCCACCAACTGTTTGAAGACACTTTGATGAGTGACTGGCTCCACCGCTGATGCGCCACCACCCCCTTGCAACCGAGGCCCACCATGAATTTGCCCGTTGTTGATTACCGCAGTACCAGCGCCGCCAGTGACTTCTGCGCCAGTCTGGCCCAGACTGGTTTCGGTGTGTTGGCGAACCATCCGCTGGACCGGAGTCTGGTCGAGGGCATCTACAGCGAATGGCTGGCCTTTTTTGGCACCGAGGCCAAACACCAGTATCCGCACGACCCGGTCAAACTCGACGGGTACTTTTCCCCCAGAGTGTCCGAGACCGCCAAAGGCAATACCAAACGCGACCTGAAGGAGTTCTTCCACCTCTACCCCTGGGGCCGTTACCCGGCCGAGGTGTCGGACGCGGCGCGGCGCTACTATGCGGCCGGCAGCACGCTGGCCAGGGAGCTGTTGCGCTGGGTCGAAGATCACTCCCCGCCAGAGGTGAAGGCGCGGTATTCGATGCCCTTGCCCGACATGATTGAAGGCTGCCAGGAGACCCTGCTGCGGGTGCTGCATTACCCCCCGCTGACTGGCGACGAAGAGCCCGGCGCAGTGCGCGCGGCAGCCCACGGCGACATAAACCTGCTGACCATCCTGCCTGCTGCTACCGAACCCGGCTTGCAGGTGCTGGGCAAAGACAATGACTGGCACGACGTGCCCTGCGACTTTGGCGTGCTGATCGTCAATATCGGCGACATGCTCCAGGAGGCCTCGGGACACTACTACCCGTCTACCGTACACCGGGTGTTGAACCCGAGTGGCGCTGGCGCGCGCAAGTCGCGTATTTCCTTGCCACTGTTCCTGCATCCCCGGCGCGAGGTGGTGTTGTCAGAGCGCTACACCGTAGGTAGCTACTTCCAAGAGCGCATGCGGGAATTGAGCCGAAACGGTTAAAGCATGCTCCATATGCTTAAATTAGCATAACAACATCACAATAATGTAGTTTGTAATATAAGGCGCGACGCCTACATTGCATGCCTATGCATGACTTGGCGTTCGTTTTTGCAGGGTTTTTCGTTGGCCTGGTGGTTGGCTTGACCGGTGTCGGCGGTGGCTCCCTGATGACGCCCATCCTGATCTTTTTCTTTGGTGTCAAGCCTTACCTGGCGGTGGGCACCGACTTGTTGTTTGCCGCCTTCACCAAGATGGGCGGCACGGTTCGCCTGGCGCGCGCCAGGATAGTGGACTGGCGCGTGGTATGGCAGTTGTCAGCAGGCAGCATCCCCGCAGCGCTGTTAACGCTTCTGGTACTGCACCGGGTTGGACCGGCCAGTGCGGCGGTCCAGAGCCTCATGACGACGACGCTGGGGTTCGCGTTGCTGCTTACGGCTGCCGCCACCCTGCACAAAACCCTACGCGGCAAATCCGCCCCCGTCCGGGTTTTGCCGGGGCAGGAGATGCTTGCCGCAACGCCGCGTCACTGGAGCCTGCCGCTGTTGTTCGGCGCGTTGATCGGTACCCTCGTCACGCTTACCTCGGTGGGTGCCGGTGCCGTCGGCGTTACCGTGCTGTTGCTGCTGTATCCGCTGCTGCCGCTGCCGCGGATCGTAGCGGCTGACATCGCCTACGCAGTGCCGCTCACGCTGGTGGCAGGCCTCGGCCATGCGTCTTTGGGCTCGGTGGACTGGCCGTTGCTGGGCAAGTTGCTGGCCGGGTCCATCCCCGGTATCTGGATCGGTTCGCACCTGATGACGCGTACGCCCGAGCGGGTGATCCGTTCGTTGTTGTCCATGCTGCTGGCGTATGCCGGCCTGAAATTAATTGCCCTGTGAGACTGTAAATATGTACCAATACACCGAATTCGATCGCCGGTTTGTCCACAGCCGGGCTGCACAGTACCGCGACCAGCTCCAGCGCAATCTGGCCGGCACACTGGGCGACGAAGAGTTTCGACCGCTGCGGCTGCAAAACGGCTGGTACATCCAGCGCTTTGCGCCGATGCTGCGTATTGCAGTGCCTTATGGCGAGTTGTCGAGTGCGCAGTTGCGCGTGTTGGCCACCATTGCACGGGACTACGACCGCAAGGACGAAAACAAGCTGGACACCGCCAACCCCGGCCTCAGCGATCTGCGCTCATTGCCCTCGGGTTACGCCCACTTCACGACGCGCCAGAACATCCAGTACAACTGGATCCCGTTGCACCGCAGTGCCGACGTGATGGACCTGCTGGCCAGCGTCAACATGCACGGCATCCAGACCAGCGGCAACTGCATCCGCAACATCACCAGCGACGAGCGGGCCGGCATCGCGACCGACGAGATCGCCGATCCGCGCCCGTATTGCGAGATCCTGCGCCAGTGGAGCACGCTGCACCCCGAGTTCGCTTTTCTGCCGCGCAAGTTCAAGATCGCGGTAACCGGTGCCACCGAAGACCGCGCCGCCACGCACTGGCACGACGTGGGCTTGCATCTGGTTCGCAACACCGAAGGGCAGCTCGGCTTCAAGGTGCTGGTGGGTGGTGGCATGGGCCGCACGCCAGTGATTGCCAGCACCATCCGCGAGTTCCTGCCGTGGAACCAGATACTCAACTACCTTGAAGCAGTTGTGCGGGTCTACAACCGCTGGGGCCGACGCGACAACATGTACAAAGCGCGTATCAAGATTCTGGTCAAGGCCGAAGGCGCGCGTTTTACCCAGGAGGTCGAGGCCGAGTACCAACAAATTGTCGATGTCGATGGCGCACCGCATACGATTTTGCAGGCCGAGCTGGACCGCGTGTCCGCATCATTCACTCCGCCCGCACTTGCCGCGCCCGGTGTTGATGCTGGCCAACCCACACTGTCCGGGCGCGAACAGATTGAATATGCGCGCTGGCTCCAGCAGAACGTCGCCCCCCACAAGAATCCGGACCTGCGCGCGGTTACCCTGTCGTTCAAGCGGCTGGGTTACGCGCCCGGCGATGCTACCGCCGACCAACTGGAGGTAGCGGCAAATCTGGCCGACGATTTCAGCGCTGGAGAGGTACGCGTCACACACGACCAGAATCTGGTGCTGCCATGGGTCAGCGCGGCCCGGTTGCCGGAACTGTGGCAAGCCGCCCGTGCCGCCGGTTGGGCCCGTTCCAACATCCGCCTGTTGACCGACATGATCGCCTGCCCGGGCGGCGATTTCTGCTCGCTCGCGAACGCGCGCTCGTTGCCGATCGCCGAGGCGATTACACAACGCTACCAGGACATGGATGAACTGCACGACCTGGGCGAAATCGATTTACATATCAGTGGCTGCATCAACTCTTGCGGGCACCACCATAGCGGGCACATCGGCATCCTGGGCGTCGACAAAGACGGCCAGGAGTGGTACCAGATTACGCTGGGTGGATCGGACGGCTCCACGCTCAGTGGCGTGCCAGTGGCAGGCAAGGTGGTCGGCCCTTCTTTCGCAGCGGCCGAAGTGACTGACGTGATTGAAGCGGTACTCGACACCTACCGCGTGTACCGCACCAGCTCCGGGGCGAAAAGCGAGAACTTCATCGACACGCTGCGCCGGATTGGTTTGGACCCGTTCAAAAGCGCCGCCAACGGTGCCCGCATAAGCACCGGCAAAGCTGCACCCACCCGCGAAACCGAGGCTGCCTGACCATGCACAAAACACTCCGGCTAATTGCAACCCAGGCGCATTCCGAAGCCCCCGGCACTGGCAACACGTTGGGCATGGCCAACGATGCAGACCCCCGCACACTGGATCTGACCGGTGTAGAGCGCATTGACCTGAACTTTCCAAAATTCAGCGACGGACGCGCTTTCAGCCAGGCATTCTTGCTGCGCCGCAGAATGGGATTTCAAGGCGAAATTCGCGCTACCGGCGATGTGTTGGTGGACCAGCTGGTGCAGATGCAACGCACCGGGTTCGACAGTGCGGTGCTGCGTGCCGACCAGGACCCGCAAGTTGCGCAGCGGCTGTTCGACCAGTACGACGCGTTCTACCAGGGCGATGCGGTGACCAGTTCGCCCCACTTCGCACAGGTTGGCGTATGAGCGCGATCACTCTGCACGCCCGGCCCAGCGCCAATTTTGACGCCAAGCTGGAGCAGACCAAAGCACTGCTGCGCCTGCTCGTTGCCGACCATCCGCGTGAGCCCGGCGGTAGCACCCCGGTGGTGACCCAGGCCTCCAGCCTTGGTGCGGAGGACATGGTGATCAGCCACCTGATCAACGCATTGCGGCTCGACGCCAGCATCTTTGTGCTGCAAACCGGTTTGCTGCACCGCGAGACGCTGCAACTGCTGGACCAGCTCAAGGCGACTTCGCGCGCGCCGGTAGACATCTACCGGCCGCAGACCGAAGCGGTGGTGCAGTTTGTCGCGCGCGAAGGCCGGGACGCCATGTACAAGAGCATAGCGCTGCGCAAGGCCTGCTG
>JANOCN010000659.1:0-4488 GCA_031412185.1 Betaproteobacteria bacterium
GGCCAAACCCGCCCCGCTGCCGGCCCGCCAGTCTTCCATCGATGCGGCCATTGCGATCCTGCGCAATTGCAGGCGGCCGCTGATCGTTGCCGGTATCGGTGCCTACCGCAGCGGTGCCCGCGACGCGATAGAGGCACTGGCCGAAAAAACCGGTGCCTTGCTGATCAACGCACTCAAGGCCAAGGACTTGTTTCGCGGCAACCCATACGACCTGGGGCTGCTCGGCTCCTCGTCGCATTCGCTGGCGCGCCGCTACGTCGAACAGGCCGACTGCGTGCTGGCCATCGGTGTGGCGCTGAATTCGCTCACCATGAGTTCCGGTATCGCCCTGCCGCCGGTGCCCCTGGTACACGTGGACGCGCAACGCAGCCACATCGGGCGCTGGTGGCCTGCCGATGTCGCCGTGGTGGGTGATGCCAGGCTGGTGGCCGCGCAGCTTGCCGCCGCGCTGCCTGAGCGTGCAGCGGCCGACAAACCTTTCCACACCGAAGAGACCCGGCGCAAACTCGCAGCGTTTGAACATACGCAGGACTTCCAGAGCGCACACACCGAACGCACCATGGATTCGCGGCTGCTGGCACTGGAACTCAACCAGTTGCTCCCAGAGAACCGGCACGTGGTCTTCGATGGCGGCAACTTCATGGCCAATTGGGCCTACCTGTCGGTTCGCGACCCGAGCCACTTCACCCATACCCAGGACTCCGGTTCAGTCGGTCTGGGCCTGGGCACCGCGATTGGCGTGGCACGCGCGCAGCCCGAACGCAGCGTGGTATTGTTTATCGGCGACGGCGGCTTGCTGATGTCGATGGGAGAGGTAGAGACCATCATCCGCGAAGACCTGCCGATGGTGGTGGTGGTGATGAACGATGCGGCGTACGGGGCTGAAGTACATATCCTGAAGGGCCAGAACCTGCCACCGGCCAAGGCCGCGTTCTTTGACGTCGATTTCGCACCCATGGTGGAGCCGTTGGGCTTTGACGCCTACACCATACGCAGCATCGCCGAGCTGAAGAAACTCGCGCCGGTGCTTGCCAATCCGCAAGGGCCGATCTTTCTCGACTGCAAGATCAATGTCGATGTGATTGCGCCATTTATCACCGAATTCACGCACAAGGACACCCGCAAGCGCTGAGCGGCGCGACCGGTGCCGGGCACCCGGGTGTCAGGCAATGTGGGCGTTCCCACCCCGTTGCAACCTCTTAAATTGCGGCTACAAAATCCGCCAGGCTGGTATCCGCTGCGAGAACCCGTTCGCCAATGACGCCGTTCCAGTAGCCCTCGGCCCCGTAGGCAACGCGCCAGTGATGGAGGCATCGCGTTAGCAGACTCAGGTCGTATTCGTCGGTCATGCCGATTGCGCCTTGTAGCGCGTGGGCCGTGGCGGCCACCTGGCTTGCGGCTTCGCTGCAGCGGGACTTGGCCACGGCGGCAGCCAGCAGCGATGGCGCAGCCGCAACCGACGAGAAGGCGGATTCAGCTGCGATGGCCGCTGCCAGTACGTGTTCGGCCATCACACTCAACTGCTGTTGTATGGCCTGAAACTTGCCGATGGACTTGCCAAATTGCACGCGGTCATTGCAGTGCGCGAGTGTCATGTCAAAAATGCGCTGCATGGCACCACTTAACTGGGCCGCAGCAGCGGCCGCGGCGAAGGAGTGGAGTTGCCCACCACCCGAGGGCAGGCTGAAAACCGGCTCGGGTTTTTGCCAGCTCAAGTGGGCCGCCCGGCTTCTGGCGTCGCCCACCGCCACGCGCTGCGCCGTGGCGCACGGGAGCAGCAGCAACGCGTCGCCATCTCGCGCCAGTACATAGTCGGCTGTCATGCCATACGGGACCCGTTGGCAGGCCACCCCCGCGCCATCGGCCAGATGAAGCATCGACGTGGCCAATGCCACCATGCCTTGGGGCACGGTGGCGCTGCCCACCACCACGCGCGCCACGATCGACTGCGCAATGGGAAGCGGTACTGCGAACCGGCC
This sequence comes from Betaproteobacteria bacterium, assembly GCA_031412185.1. Taxonomy (GTDB): domain Bacteria; phylum Pseudomonadota; class Gammaproteobacteria; order Burkholderiales; family Burkholderiaceae_C; genus CAISIP01. The sequence goes on from JANOCN010000659.1 coordinate 1,980, forward strand.
CAGGCACTCCAGTACCGGAAACAGCTCGGGCAATGTCAGCCCCGCCCCGCCCCGACCCTCCGCCAGCAGCAGATCAAGAAAACCCGCCTGCTCGATCTGGTACCACACGTCCGTGGCCGACCCACCGGCTTCGATACGCCGGATGTCCGCGCTGGTGCAGTGGTCCACCAGAATCTTTTCGAGTGCGTCGGCGAACATGTTCATGGCATTGCCTGTCAGCGTATAGATTTAGCGAAGACCGAGTCCGCGGGCGATCATGCCGCGCAGGATCTCGCGCGTGCCACCGCGCAGCGAATAACTGGGGGCCATCTGGCTCACATAGGCCAGCGTGCGGCACAGTTCTGCGTCCATGGCGGCATCGGGCTCCATTCCTATGGTCGCCTCGATGATTGCGGGAATGGATTGCTCGAACTCGGTGCCCAGATCTTTCACCAGCGCCGCCTCCACCACCGGGCTTTCGCCCAGCGCCAGCCGGGCCGTCACGGTGATGGACATGTTGCGCAGCGTGACCAGATGCACGGCGAAACGTCCGATGGTGGCAGCAAAGGCCTGTTTGTCTGCGCGTGCGCGCAGTGTGCTGATCCAGTGCTCCAACAAAACAATGCTGGAGTAGATGCGCTCCGGCCCGCTGCGCTCAAAAGCTAGCTCGGCGTTTACCTGCGCCCAGCCACTGCCCTCGGACCCTACCAGCGCGTCTGGGGCCAACAACACGTTGTCAAAAAACACCTCCGAAAAATGGGCGTCGCCGCTCAGGTCACGGATCGGCCGCACGGTGATGCCGGGGAGCGCTAAATCAATGATGAACTGCGACAAGCCCTTTTGCCGGTCGGCCTGCTTGCCCGAGCTGCGCACCAGCGCAATCATGTACTGGCTGTGCTGGGCATTGGTGGTCCAGATCTTCTGGCCGTTCAGCAACCAGCCTGCATCAACGGGCCGGGCACGGGTTGCCACGCTGGCAAGGTCCGACCCTGCATTTGGCTCGCTCATGCCAATGCAAAAAAAAGCTTGCGCCTTGCAGATACGCGGCAGGTAGAAATCTTTCTGCGCGTCGGTACCAAACTTCAGGATCAAGGGCCCGCTCTGGCGGTCGGCGATCCAGTGCGCGGACACCGGCGCCCCAACGGCCAGCAACTGCTCCACCAGCACATAACGCGAGAACGCATCCAGGTTGGCCCCGCCGTACTTGGCGGGCAGGGTCACGCCCACCCAGCCGCGCGCAGCCAGCTTCTGGCTGAAGCCGGCGTCGAAGCCCATCCATGAACGGGCACGGATATGCGGCGCTGCGGGCTCCAGCATGGCGCCCAAAAAAGCCTTCACCTCGGCACGCAGGTCTAGCGCGGCCTGCGGAAGTGAAGCCAGGCGCAGCTGGCTCAACAAGCTACTCACAGAATGTCCTTTTCATCTGTTTATCTGTTCGTGTGGTCACCCGGCCATTCGGTTATCTGGCTATCTGCTTCTGGGCGTCCCAGCTGCGGAATTCGGCATGGCGGCCCGGCGCAAGCATATAAACTTTACCCCACCACAATATTATTCAAGCAGGATAACCGATGCCAAATTTCCTCACGTACGAGCAGGACGGCCACGTCGTCACATTGACGATGAACGAGCCCGAGCGGCGCAACCCGCTCACCGGAAATTCTGCAGTGGCCGACTTCCTGGCCGCGATTGACCGCATCCATGAAGACCGCAATGTGCGCTCGGTCATCGTCACCGGAGCGGGCAGCGCGTTTTCTTCGGGCGGCGACGTGCGCAGCATGCAGCGCCAGTCCAACGGCGAGGTGACCGGCATGCAAATAAGGCACGATTACCGCACCGGCATCCAGAAGCTGCCGCTGGCCCTGTTCAATCTGGAGGTGCCGGTAATCGCGGCCGTCAACGGCGCGGCAGTGGGTGCCGGCCTGGACCTGGCCTGCATGTGCGACATACGCATTGCATCGGACAAAGCCAAGTTTGCCGAGAGTTTTGTGAAGCTGGGCATCATCCCCGGAGACGGCGGTGCATGGCTGCTCCCACGCATCGTCGGCATGTCACGCGCCGCCGAGATGGTGTTTACCGGCGACACCATTTCCGCCGACATGGCGATGCAGTGGGGCCTGGTGTCCCGCGTGGTGCCAGCGGCCGACCTGCTGGCCACCGCGAATGAAATGGCCGCACGCATAGCCGCCAACCCCGGCCACGCCGTGCGCCTGTCCAAACGCCTGCTGCGCGAAGGCTTGCACACGCGGCTCGACACCATACTGGAGATGGCGGCCGCCTTCCAGGCCCTGTCGCACCAGACCGACGATCACCGCGAGGCGGTGCAGGCTTTTCTGGAGAAGAGGACGCCGGTGTTTAAGGGATGAGGCGTGTGGGTGCGGGAGAAAACAGGACTTCGCGCATGGGGTATTTGAAGTGGTGGGTCCTGACAGATTCGAACTGTCGACCTACGGATTAAGAGTCCGACCTAATAAATATTTGCTTCCATACGTCATCATAGGTAGAATCGTTATAAATCAAGTATTTGCGGAAC
>JANOCN010000660.1:0-4904 GCA_031412185.1 Betaproteobacteria bacterium
GGCACGTCGGTCACCGCCTGCACCAGCTGGATCGCCTTGGCCAGCATGCCGGGCTCATCCGCCAGCGGAATGCCAGCATTGATGTCCAGCATGTGGGCACCAGCCTCCACTTGTGCGAGTGCGTCCGCAATCACGCGGCTGTAGTCGTCGGCCAGCATTTCGGCTGCCATGATTTTGCGCCCGGTCGGGTTGATACGTTCGCCGATGATGACAAAAGGCCGCTCGAAGCCGATCACGACTTCGCGGGTGGCCGAACTGATGATGGTGTCTGTCACGCTGCTTCCTTGGTTGCGGGGTTTTCTGTCTCGATATTCTTGTCGCGCCCCGGGTACCAGGGCACCCGGCCGTCCAGCACGCCGGACCTCTGGATGATCTCGGCGACACTTTCTTCCTGCCGGTAGGCCATCAGGTGCACACCCGACACGCCTTTGATCTCGCGGATCTCCTGGATCAGGTCGATACACACCTGGCGGCCTTCCAGCGCTGGCTTTTCGGCACCGGCCATGCGTTTGACCACGCTGTCGGGGATGTGGATACCGGGCACGTTGGTGCGCATCCAGTCGGCCGCCTTGGCCGAGCGCAACGGCCCCACACCGACCAGCACAAACACCTTGCCCAGCAGCCCCAGGTCTTCGACCCGCGCCATGAAGCTGCGCAGGCGCGGCACGTCGTAGCAATATTGCGTCTGTACAAACTGCGCGCCCGCCGCCACTTTTTTGGCCAGCCGTTCCGCGCGCCACTCGAACGGCAGCCCGAACGGATTGGCGGCGGCACCAAGAAACACCCGCGGCGCAAACGTGAGCTTGCGCCCGCTCTGGAACTTGTGCTCGTCGCGCAAGCTGCGGCCGATCTCCAGCAAGGACATGCAATCCAGATCGAACACCGGTTTGGCCTGCGGGTGGTCTCCCGCCTGCACACCGTCACCGGTCAAACACAATATGTTCGCCACCCCCATGGCCGCGCCGCCCAGGATGTCGCCCTGGATCGCAATGCGGTTCTTGTCGCGGCACGATATCTGCATCACCGGGGCGTAACCGACCCGTGTCAACAATGCGCAGACGGCCAGGCTGGACATATGGCAGTTTGCACCGCTGCCGTCAGTGGCGTTGATGGCGTCTACATAACCATCGAACACACGGGCGCGGCGGTACACGTCTTCGGGGTCGGCAGAGTCGGGCGGGTCCAGCTCTGATGTGACCGCAAAGACACCGCTGCGCAATATGCGCTCCAGCCGCCCCGGCGAGGTGTGGCCGGGCAGGATGGGCAGCGGGTAACCGGGGACCGGCTCGTCTTCGAACTTCACGCTGTCACTTCGAGTTTTGCGCTGTTGCCGCAGCCGCCTTGTCGCGCGCTACCGCCAGCCAGCTGGAGCGGCCTTGCAGCCGGCGGTCCACCGCAAACTGCACCACTTTGATCGCTTCCCGTCCGGCCAGCATACGCTGGCTGCCGTTGTAGGCCTCGACCCACACACAAGGCATATCGGGTTTCACCTCGCAGTTGCCGTCGGCCCGCACCCCTCCACAGGGGCCATTGCGCAGGTTCTTGGGGCAATTCATCGGGCACGCCATGCCGGTGGAACTGAGCACACACTGCCCGCACATCTGGCAATCAAAAAGAAACCCCTTGACCACCTTCTCCACGCCAGCCACCGGTTTTTCGAGGCGCTGGTAACCAATGCTTTTCCACAGCGGATGCAGCGCGACGAACAGGCGCTCGAAGCCCGCGTAGAAGGTCTCCAAACCACGCGCGTGGCGCACCGACCAGCGGCGCATAGCCAACATCAGGTGTCTCCGTCCGGCACAGCCCGAGAGCCGGCCGCTGCGTCTGGCGTGGGCGGCACCGCACGCCCGGTGGGTTCTTCCAGCCCGTGGGCGCGGATCAGCCGCAACAGGTCGTCGTCGGAGTAACGCGCTTCAATGCTGGCCGCCTCAGCGGCCGCTTCGGCCTGCAGGTCGTCGCCACACCGGCGCGGCTCGCTGCGTTTCCAGTCGGCCAGGTAGGCATCCGAGCCGGATTTGCCGGCACGCATGGCGGCGCGGTCCACCGCTTCCTGAAAACGGTGCGACAACTGCACCTTGGCGGTTTCACGGCCCGATTTCACCAGCACCTGGGCCGGTACGTCACGCCACGAAATCACAATCAGTTTTGCCAAAACACAACTCCTTCGTTGGCACGGCGCAGGCTGTGCTCCAGCTCGCCATAGCCGGTGACGCGGACCTCAAACGCCAGCCCCAGGCGGTCGGCCGCGCGTTGGCCCGCCGCAATCCTGTCAGCCGACGCGACCTGCGCCAGATACACCAGGCGGCGGTAATTGCCGAAATAGATCGGCATCAGTTCAGGATGTTTGTCGATGCCCAGGCCATGGATGACCAGCCGCTCAAAATGCGTGAGCAAAAAGTCGGTCAGGTAAAAGGTGCCTGGCTCGGACTCGGCCAGCGCAGCAAAACCCGCGCTGCCGGCAAAAAATTCGTAGCAATGCGCGCCGGGGATACGCTCCACTCCTTCTTCTTCCAGCACCCGGTCCAGCAGGCCGCCAGTGCCACAGTCGGCATAGGCCACAAAAATTGAGGCGTAACGGCTGCGGTTGCGCTGGATTTTCTCGCGCACCGCGCCGGGTATCTTTTCGGGCCGGTTGTGCAGGTCGGCCGGCAAACACTGAACGTCCATATGCGGCCAGTCGTTGAGGCGGCGCAGCGCGACAATCTCGTGCGCCAGGGCACCGCAGGCAATGACCAGGGTAGACGCAGTTTGGCCCATCGTGAAGCCTTGGTTGCGCCTTGGGTAAGCCTAGCGCGCGGCGCGCCGGGCCGCAATCAGCGTCTTGGCGGTTTCAACTGCAATGCCGGCGTCGCGGCAGTAGGCATCCGCACCCACGGCCTTGCCAAACTCCTCGTTCAGCGGTGCACCACCGACCAGCACGATGTAGTCGTCGCGCAGGCCTTTTTCCTTGAGCGTATCGATCACGACCTTCATGTAGGGCATAGTGGTCGTGAGCAAGGCGGACAGGCCCAGGATGTCGGGCTTGTGTTCTTCCAGCGCCGCCAGGTATTTGTCCACAGGGTTGTTGATGCCCAGGTCGATCACCTCGAAACCGGCACCTTCCATCATCATGCCGACGAGGTTTTTGCCAATGTCGTGGATGTCGCCTTTGACGGTGCCAATCACCATCTTGCCAATCGGCTCGACACCAGTCTCCGCCAGCAGCGGGCGCAGGATTTCCATGCCGCCCTTCATCGCATTGGCGGCCAGAAGAACCTCGGGCACAAACAGGATGCCGTCGCGGAAATCGACACCCACAATCCGCATGCCTTCGACCAGCGCGTCGTTGAGCACACGGTCGGCCGACCAGCCCCGGCCCAGCAGGATGTTGGTGGCTTCTATGACTTCGTCGCGCAGGCCGTTGTAGAGGTCGTCGTGCACCTGTTCGGTCAGGTCCTCGTCACCCAGCGTGTTCAGGTCGAGGTCGTCATCGAATTCTTCAGCCATGGTCAATTTCCTGATCTGTTGGGAGCAGCGTTTGCGAGAGGACCATTGCGGTCTGTCGTACCGGTTTGCAAGGTGCCAACGAACCAATCGCGCGCACCCGCATGTTCCACAAAATGGTAAGGGAGCACCCACCGCAGTGGTGACCGATTAGCGACCCGGCGTTGTCGCAGTACGACATGTGGCTGTCGCATCCGGCGCATGAGTTTGCCGCATGCGGCGTCGTGGCGGCCGCAGCAGCGGTCGCCACCAGACAACCGGCACTAACCGCTTTGCCTACACTGGCGCGAACTGCGCAAGGCGCGCAACAGCCTTGCCACCTTCCCGCATCCCCACTCCTCCACTTACCCCATCACGGAAATTCCGACCATGACCGTAGCGCTAGAAGGCAAACCCCACTACATCCTGAATGCCACTTGCGACAGCCGCATCGGCACGGTGGCGGCACTGTCGGGTTTTCTGGCCTCACGCCAGTGTTACATCACCGACATGCAGCAGTTCGACGACGTATTGAGCGGACGCTTCTTTACGCGTGTGAACTTTTTCGGCGAACCCGGCCAGACGCCGACCATCGACGGGCTGCGCGAGCAATTTCAGGATGTGGCGCGGCGCGAACAGATGGAATGGGCGATCTACGACGGCCACAGTCGTCCGCGGGTGCTGATCATGGTGTCCAAGTTCGACCATTGCCTGGACGACCTGCTGTACCGCCACCGCACCGGCGAGCTCAAGATGGACATCACCACCGTGGTGTCCAACCATCCGGATCTGCGCAAGCTGGTCGAGGGCCACGGTATACCTTTTGTGCATCTGCCCGTCAGCGCCGACACCAAGCCGCAGCAGGAAGCCAGGCTGCTGGAGATAGTGGCGCAAACCGATAGCGCGCTGATCGTGTTGGCGCGCTACATGCAAGTGTTGTCGAATGATCTGTGCCGCCAGTTGCGCGGGCGCGCGATCAATATTCACCATTCATTCCTGCCCGGCTTCAAGGGTGCCAAGCCCTACCACCAGGCCCATGAGCGTGGCGTCAAACTCACCGGTGCGACGGCCCACTACGTGACTGCCGACCTCGACGAGGGCCCGATCATCGAGCAGATCGTCGAACGCGTCGACCATACCTACACCCCCGAGAAACTGGCCGCCGCCGGGCGCGACTCGGAGTGCCGCGCGCTGGCCAATGCGGTGCGTTTTCAGATCGAGCACCGGGTGTTTTTGAACGGGGGCAGGACGGTGGTGTTTCGCTGAGGGTAGCCGACACTGTTGCGACGAAGGTGCGTCTCAGGGCGGGCTTGCGCTTGTAGTCTTGCAACCGGTGTCCTGGCTCAAAGGGCTGTGGCTGGCCAGGTAGGCCACGAAGTCCGCCAGCATGGACGGGATAGTCAGACCGCCCCGGGCATCGACCCAACGTGTGTGCCTTTAGG
>JANOCN010000661.1:0-7563 GCA_031412185.1 Betaproteobacteria bacterium
GTGCCGAGCAGGACGTGGATCAGCCCGCCTGCGACGTAAGCCTTCCGCACGCGAGTTGGATCGCCACCCGCGCGGATCCAGCGATCCGACGTCCACCCGCCCGCTAATGACGACGCAGCCATCCCCAACCACCATCGTTTCGGACAATCATGAAGGCGTACCGGTTTCTGTTCGGATCCGAGAACGGTTGAATCAGGCGCACAAGCGCTTCCATGCCAACGACAATATTGCAGACTTCATCCAGCCGGGTGAAATGGAGCTCATGCTCGACGAAGTAGCCGAGAAGATGAAAGGCGTTCTGAGCAGCTTGGTGATTGACACCGCGCATGACCATAACACCGACCAGACGGCACGTCGGGTTGCCAAGATGTATGTCAATGAGGTGTTTCGAGGCCGTTATGTGAAGGCCCCGGCCATCACCGAATTTCCCAACGTTGAGCACCTAAATGAGTTGATGATCGTCGGGCCGATCACTGTGCGAAGTGCCTGCAGCCACCATCTTTGCCCGGTAATCGGGAAGATATGGATTGGTGTCATGCCCAACGAACATACCAATGTGATTGGCCTTTCCAAGTACGCACGGCTGGCCGAGTGGATAATGGGTCGGCCACAAATCCAGGAAGAGGCGGTGGTGCAGCTGGCCGATCTGATCCAGCAGAAGACTCAGCCTGACGGACTGGCGATTGTGATGGAGGCCAGCCACTACTGCATGGCGTGGCGCGGCGTGAAAGACCTCGACAGCAAGATGATCAATTCCGTCATGCGCGGCGCTTTCCTGAAAGACGCCAACCTGCGCCGTGAATTTCTGTCACTTATTCCCGGGAAAGGCTGAAACACCATGTTGGTACGTCTCCTTTACGCGAGCCGCGCGGTGGACACCACCGCCGAGGCGATTGACGCCATCCTGTCGCAGTCGCGCCAGTCCAATCCGCTGTGTGGCATCACCGGCATCCTGTGTTACGGCGGCGGCATATTCCTGCAGGCCATTGAAGGTGGCCGCATGGCGGTCAGCGACCTTTTTGGACACATCCAGAAGGATGCGCGCCACAAGGATGTGGTGTTGCTTCACTACGAAGAGATTGCCGAACGCCGTTTTGGCGGCTGGACCATGGGACAGGTGAACATGTCGCGCATCAACACGTCGATCTTGCTCAAATACGCCGAAAAACCGGAACTCGATCCTTATGCCGTGTCGGGCAAGGTATCCCTGGCACTGCTCGAAGAGCTGATGGCCACTGCGTCCATCATGGGGCGTGCCTGAACGCTTGCCGCAAGCCACGCCCCTGCCTTTTCTGATCGGCTGCGATTTCAGCAGTCGGCCGGACAAAAGAAAACCGGTTGTCATTGCGCAAGGCAGACTTTCCGAAGGTGTTGTGCACCTGGTTCGTCTGGAGCGGCTCGAATCACTGGAGGCATTCGGGCATTGGTTGGCCCAGCCCGGTGACTGGGTGGGCGGTTTTGATTTTCCTTTTGGTTTGCCGCGCGAGCTGGTGCTGCAGCTGGGGTGGCCGGTGGTCTGGCAGGACTGCATTCGCCACTACGCCGGCTTGAGTCGGCAGGACATCCGCAACCGGTTTGCCGCTTTTTGTGCTGCGCGACCGGTGGGTGCCAAGTTTGCGCACCGTGCCACGGATGGGCCAGCCCGTGCCAGCCCATCGATGAAGTGGGTCAATCCACCCGTGGCGTATATGTTGCATGCCGGTGTTCCGTTGCTGATCGATGCCGGTGTGCACTTGCCGGGGCTGCACGCGGGTGCGCCGGGTGATGTGGACGCACTGGGTCGACCACGCCGGATCGCGCTGGAAGCGTACCCAGGATTGCTGGCACGCGAACTACTGGGCCATGCGAGCTACAAAAGCGACGACCGGGCCAAACAAACAGCACAGCGGCATGCGCGTCGCGAAATTCTGGTCAACGCCCTGGAACAGGGCCAGACGCGCCTGGGCTTGCGCCTGCACTTGAGCGATCCACAGCGCACCACGCTATGCCATGATGCCAGTGGCGATAGCCTGGATGCAGTGTTGTGTCTCGTGCAGGCAGCCTGGGCTCAGCAGCGCGGATGGCCCTGGTACGGACTGCCCCCCACGCTGGACCCGCTGGAGGGCTGGATTGTCAGCGCGCCAGCGCAATCCACTGCCCCTTCAAAGTTCAATCCCGTTTCGGGATGACCATATCTTCCAGTCTGGAGGCCAGTTGGGTAATCGCCAACGCAGCCGGGCAGCCTGGCATGGTCTGCATCAGCAACTGGCGACGCATTACTGCTTGACGCACCGAAGGGTCTGCAGGAATGTCGGCCATATGGACCAGCCGTACGCCGCGCCCCGGTTCGGAGACAACAAAGCGGTCCAGCACCTGTTGCAACTGGCTCGTGATGGCGCGGCCATCACCCAGGCGGGCGGTCTGGTTGATCACCATATGGATGTTGACGCGCTTCTGTTGGCCAGCCAGCACCTTGATGGTGGCATAGGCATCGGTCAGCGACGTCGGCTCCGGCGTGGCCACCACCAGCACCACCGACGCCAGCGAGACTGCAAAAAGTACTACATCGGAAATTCCAGCGCCGGTGTCGAGCAACACTACATCGTAGTGCGGCACCAGGCCGGAAATTATGCGCAGGAAGTCGTCGCGCACCTCGGGCGTGAGGCGCGAATACTCCACCATGCCCGAGCCAGCCAACAATACCGAGAAACCACCCGGCGCGCGGATGACGGCCTCTTCGAGTTTCGCTTTTCCGGTGAACACGTCGTGCAACGTAATTTTCGGATACAGGTTGAGCACGACATCCAGATTGGCCAGGCCGAGGTCGGCGTCCAGCACCAGCACGCGCTGCCCACGTTTCGCAAGCGCAGCAGCCAGGTTCGCCGACACAAAGGTCTTGCCGACACCCCCCTTGCCACTGGTCACCGCGATCACTTTTCCCAGTGGCTTGAGCGGTATCGCCGGTTCCACCGGATCGGCCGATGGTTTGACAACAAGTTCTGGCACGTCGCTCATAAGGTAACTTTCACCGGGCGGTGCATTAATTCACACCCAGAGCAGCGCCACCGGTTGGCTCTGCAGCAACGCGCTCAATCCAGGCGGGCTCGCCAATGGACAGATGGCCAAACAAGAGATTCTTCTCCTCCGCGCTCACAGCAAGCACCTGTTGGTGGTCGATACACACCCGGTTGCGACCCTCTGACTTGGCGCGGTACAGCAGGCCGTCCGCGCGTTCAATCCACAAGGCCGCAGTCGAGCGCACCCATTCCGGGGCGTACGCGCCGCCGATACTGATGGTGGCATGCACGCTGGCCAGCGTGCCCACCGTGATGGCGAGCGATTCCACAGTCTGGCGGATTCGTTCGGCCACCGCCTGACCGACCGACACCATGCAATTGGGCAGAACCACAGCAAATTCCTCGCCGCCATAACGCGCCACCGTATCCATCGGCCGAATACTGCCCGCGAGGCTTTTGGCCACCGCCTGCAGCACCTGGTCACCAGCAACATGGCCATAGGTATCGTTTATCTTCTTGAAATGGTCAATGTCCACCATCAGCAGCAGAGCAGGTTCGCCCGAACGGGCCACGACGTCGATCTCGCGCTCCAGGACAGCGCGGAAGTGGCGCCGGTTCGCGACCCCGGTCAACGGGTCTTTGAGCGACAACTCACACAAACCGTCGATCACGCCCTGCACATACGCCGTTGGTGAAACATCCATGTCGGGCAGCGGCGTGGTGCCCCCGTGCTCCAGCAAGGCACGCGCGTCACCCAGGCTCAGGTCGGTGATGTCCACGACGGACGACGCAATCGAAAGTGTCACAGGGCTTTTGGTTTGAGAGGTGCGCTGAAAGTTTAACAGGCCGCATGCCTGCGCAAGCGGCAATCATCAGCTGTGTGCGCACACGGTGCAGTGAACGTTGCGCGGCACCTGCAACTCGCTCCAGGCCATGGCCCGTCCGTCCAGCATCAGCAGGCGCCCGGCCAAAGATGGGCCGACACCAGCTAGCAGTTTGAGCGCTTCCGCCGCCTGCATGGTGCCGATGATGCCCACCAGCGGCGCGAACACGCCCAGCGTCGCGCAGCGGGTCTCTTCGAACGATGTGTCTGGGGCGAAAACACACGCATAGCACGGTGACGCTGCGTCGCGCGGGTCGTACACGCTGATCTGGCCGTCAAACCGGATTGCCGCACCGGACACCAGTGGCTTGCAGTGTTTAACGCACGCAGCGTTTACCGCCTGGCGCGTCGCGAAGTTGTCGCAGCAATCCAGCACCACATCACACGCAGGCAGCAGGGCGTCCAGCAACGCGCTGTCTGCCTTTTCCTGCAAGGCAACAACGGCTACTTCGGGGTTGATCGCCGCGACCGACAAAGCCGCCGACGTCACCTTGGATGTGCCTACACGACCCATCGTATGGGCGATTTGCCGCTGCAAATTGGTCAGGTCTACCGTGTCGTGGTCTACCAGGGTGATGCGCCCCACACCCGCCGACCCGAGGTAGAGCGCGACCGGCGAACCGAGCCCACCGGCACCAATGACAAGCGCATGTGCCGCGCCGATTCGTTCTTGCCCGCTTATGCCGATTTCGTCGAGCAGGATATGGCGCGAATAACGCAGCAACTGCTCGTCGGTCATGGCATGTCCGCCGGCAACGGTGCCGTCACCGCCGGTGGGGCGTCAATTTTCTTTTGGTTCTTCCTTGCGCTCGATCAGCGTCTTGCTCACCATGACCGGCTGGCCCTTGAGTTTCTTGATCGCCTGGGCCAGCGGAAAGTCTTTGTCGGAGCCGTATTCGGGCATCTTCCGATCTGCGATCGGTTTCCTGGATTCTTCTTCCATCCTCTTGCGGGCTTCATCGCGCGCCTTTTCACGCCCCGGGTCTTTCACCTCGGCACCCTGGCCGCTGTTGAGGTGTTTTTCCAGGTCTGCCTCGCGGGTGCGCAACGCTGAGAATAGATTGCCCTCTTCGGATTCGTCAACCATCACATCGGGCACGATACCCTTGGCTTGGATCGACCTCCCGTTGGGCGTGAAATAACGCGCGGTGGTGATCTTGAGACCGGTATCAGGCCCCAGCGGCCGCACAGTTTGCACCGATCCCTTGCCAAAAGTCTGGTTGCCCATGATCGTGGCGCGTTTGTAGTCTTGGAGAGCCCCCGCCACAATTTCGCTCGCCGATGCAGAACCCTCGTTGACCAGCACCACCAGCGGCACGTTTTTCAGCGCTGCCGGAAGGCGTTTCAAGGGGTCGGGCGCACCGCGGCGCTGGTAGTACTCGGGTGATGCCTTGTAGGTGAACTTGCTCTCGGGCAGTTGCCCGTTGGTAGACACCACACTCACGTTCTCCGGCAGGAATGCGGCCGATACGGCCACCGCAGCATCGAGCAAGCCACCCGGGTCATTGCGCAAATCCAGCACCAGGCCCTTCAAATTGGGCTCCAGTCTGTAGACTTCTTCCACCTTGCGGGCGAAGTCGTCCACGGTGCGTTCCTGGAACTGGCTCAGGCGTATCCAGGCATAACCCGGCTCAACCACTTTGCCCCGCACCGACTGGGTACGGATCTCTTCGCGCACGATGCTTACCGGGAAGCTGCGGTTCTCGTCCTTGCGAAATATGGTCAGGTCGACCTTGGTGTTGGGCTCGCCGCGCATGCGCTTGACAGCTTCGTTGAGGGTCAGCCCTTTGACGGCGGTGTCGTCGATGCGGGTGATCAGGTCGTTGGTTTTGAGGCCGGCCTTGAATGCCGGGCTACCTTCGATCGGCGACACCACCTTGACCAGGCCATCCTCCTGGGTAATCTCTATGCCGACCCCGACAAAACGCCCGGTGGTCCCCTCGCGGAACTCCTTGAACGACTTTTTGTCAAAATACTGCGAGTGCGGATCGAGGCTCGCGACCATGCCGGAGATGGCATCGGTGATGAGTTTTTTCTCGTCCACCGGCTCCACATAGTCACTCTTGACCATACTGAAAACGGCCGCAAGCTGTTGCAGCTCTTCAAGGGGCAGCGGTGCCAAGGTACCACGGGCGACGGTTTGCAGCGACACGGTGGTCAGTGCACCCGCCACCACGCCCAACGCGACCCACCCGGTGATTTTAAGTTTATGGCCCATGTTTCTTCCTGTGCTGCGTGGATTCAATATACACCTTGGACGCGCCATCGGTGTGGCGGTTCCCGATCATCCGCACTATTTGCTGGCGAATGGTCGCAAACTGCACGTCTTTACACCGCCCTCATCCTGCTTTATCCCGCTTTACCTGCGCTTGCGCTGCGAGCGATTATTTCTCACACTCTCACGCTTTCCCTTGGGAGGCAACCGCCGCTGCCGCCGCAGCAGCAGCCTTGGGATCGCCCAGGTAGTAATGGCGCAGCGGTTTCAGGCGGGTATCGAGCTCGTAGACCAGTGGAATGCCGTTGGGTATGTTCAGCCCAACGATGTCGTCGTCGGAGATGCCGTCGAGGTGTTTCACCAGCGCCCGGATCGAGTTGCCATGGGCTGCCACCACCAGCCGTTGCCCGGCCCGGATGGCGGGGGCCATGGATTCGTTCCAAAACGGGAGCACCCGCTGCACCGTGTCTTTGAGACATTCGGCAAGCGGAACCTGTCCTGCCTGAAGCCCGGCATACCGGATGTCGGTGCGTTCGCTGCGCGGGTCGTCTACATCCAGCGCGGGCGGCGGTGTGTCGTAGCTCCGGCGCCAGACCAGCACCCGCGCATCGCCGTATTGTTTGGCCATGTCCGCCTTGTTCAGGCCCTGAAGCGCACCATAGTGGCGCTCATTCAGACGCCAGCTGTGGACCACCGGCAACCAGGTCCGGTCCATCTCGTCCAGGCAGTGCCACAGCGTACGGGTCGCCCGCTTTAGCACGCTGGTGTAGGCCACATCAAATTCGTAGGCGTCCTGGCGCAACAACCGCCCAGCGGTTTTTGCCTGCTCGACGCCGGTGCTCGTCAAGTCCACATCGGTCCAGCCGGTGAACCGGTTCTCCAGGTTCCAGGTGGATTCACCGTGGCGGATCAAGACGAGTTTGTGCATGGTTTGCATGGCGGTAAAAGCCCAAGGGCGAGTCAGCGGCACGGGTGGCCAGGTTTTTGCCAGGGCCGCTGGGGTCAAAACAGGGTCGCCACGCGGCACCAAAAAGGCCATTCTAAAATGCGCTGGTCGGCCCAACCTGCAGTCGCAGCCCACCAACAAGGAATCACGTGAAATTTATTGTCGATAACTGGATGCTGCTGCTTGTGGCATTGTCCTCCGGCGCCATGTTGCTGTGGCCCGCCTTGCAGGGTGCTACGCAGGGCGGGTTGACGCCCGCTGGCGCGGTGAACCTGATCAACCGCGAGAAAGCCGTGGTGGTTGACGTCTGCGAAACCGAAGAGTTCGCCGCCGGCCATGTGGGGGGTGCAAAAAATATTCCCCTGAACCAGCTTGAGGAAAAACTGGCGTCGACGGTGAAGAACAAGGGCGTTCCGCTGATCCTGGTATGCCAGACTGGTGCGCGGTCCGGTCGCGCACTGGCAATTGCGAAGAAGCTTGGCTACGAGAAAGCGCAATCGCTTGGCGGCGGGCTGGGTGCCTG
>JANOCN010000662.1:0-14340 GCA_031412185.1 Betaproteobacteria bacterium
TATTTGCGTCTGAAGCCGCGTTTCGCACCACCGACCGCGGCATGCGCGTCATGGCTGGTGCCGGGTTCACGATGGACTACCACATGCAACGTTACTACCGCGATGTGCGGCAGCTTATTTTTGCGCCGGTCACCAATGAGATGAGCAAGAACTTTATCGCCCAGGTGGGATGCGGCATGCCCAAGTCTTACTGACAACTGTGCACGGGCGACTGAGCACCACCCAGGGAATTTCGATAGGGAAACCAGCAACAACGACAGCCGGCGAAAGGTTTCGAAAACCCGGCGACCAGAACTAAGGGGCAGCGTTGATGGAAATATCGGGAACCAAGGCAGTCCCTGACTTGCTGCAGGAAAAAGCGCGCCTGTACCCGGACAAGGAAGCAATTGTGTTCGAAGGGTCCGACGGGCTGGTCACGTCGCTGACCTACCAGGCCTTCGCCAACCGTGTCAATCAGCTCACGAATGCGTTGATAGCGGATGGTGTGCAGGCCGGTCAGACCATAGCGTTGATGGCGTCCACCAGTCCCGAGTTCCTCATCTCCTGGCTGGCGATCAATCAGGCCGGTGCCGTGATGGTGCCCGTCAACGTGCTGTATGCCGCTGACGAACTTCAGTACCTGTTGAACAACTCAGACAGCGTCGGTTTTATAGGGGAACCCAGGTTCATACCGATATTCAACGAAGTTGCAGGTTCATGCCCGGGCGTACGGGTGAAAATCGCCACGCGCGCAGCCACGGGGGTGTCCGGGTTCAGGCTCTTGCCGGACATTCTTGCAGGCGAGCCGACGACCTGCAAGATCGTTCGGGTGCCACCTGAAGCCCCTTCGCAGATTGTTTATACATCGGGCACCACCTCGCGCCCCAAGGGTGTGGTGATTAGCCACCAAAGCTCACTGATTCAGGGAATCTCTGTGGCCATGCTTTTTGGCATGACGCCAGCCGACCGAACCTGCATCGTATTGCCACTGTTTCATGTTAACGGACAGTATGTCGGGGTGATGCCAACGCTCACCGTCGGTGGCACCATCGTGTTGCTGGAGCAGTACAGCGCGACCAACTACTGGAGCCAAGTACGCAACCACAACTGCACGTTGATGAGCATCGTTCCGATGCAGCTTCGTACCATGCTGGCCCAACCCGTACAGCCAGACGAAGCCAGGCACACGGTGCGCTTCTCCTTCTACGCACTGATGACCACCGATGCCGAATGGGACCAGTTCGAGAGCCGTTTTGGCGTCAAACTGGTGGAGGGCTACGGATTGTCCGAGACGCTTGGCATCTGTTCATCCAACCCGGTGGTACACGGCACAACCAAGCGCCACTGCATCGGTCTGCCGACGCTGGGTCGGCAGATGCGGGTGGTCGACGAGTCATTTACGGACCTGCCGGCCGATCAAGTGGGCCGCATACTGGTCCGCGGCGGGGGTATGTTCTCGGGCTACTACAAAAACCCAGAGGCCACCGACGCCTGCATGCGCGATGGCTGGTTCGACACCGGCGACAACGGCTCCATCGACAGCGACGGGTATTTTCACTTCTTTGACCGCTCCAAGGACGTCATCAAGCGCGCTGGCGAAAACATCGCGGCCTCGGAGGTCGAACGGGTGCTCAATGAGCACCCGAAGATCGTCGAGTCGGCCGTCATCTCGGTGCCGGATCCGCTGCGCGACGAAGCCATCAAGGCATTTGTGGTTCTGCAACCCGGTGAAAGCATGACGCAAGAAGAGGTCCGCGAATGGTGCGCGCGCCACCTGGCGAAGTTCAAGGTGCCTTCGTTCTGCGAATTTCGCCCCTCCCTGCCACACACCAGCATCGGAAAGATCATGAAATACGTCCTGAAGATGGAAGAAAAAAATGCCTCCAAGTAGCCATGTTGAAGCCGCGAGCAAGGGCCGAAGCAAGAACACGCGCCCTTCGGGTGAGGCCGGTATTCCGACGTCGATGTACCGGGACCTCTACACCGGCATGGTCCGCATTCGTCAGTGCGAGGAGCAACTGAACAGTGTCTTCGCCAAGAACCTGTTTCCGGGATACATCCACTCTTACCTGGGTCAGGAAGCGTGCGCTGTCGGCGTGTGTTCTGCATTGCGCCAGGATGACTACATCGTCACCACGCACCGCGGACGCGGTCACTATCTTGCCAAGGGCATGGCGCTCAAGCCGATGATGGCCGAAATGTTCGGTAAGGCCACCGGCATCGGCGGCGGGCGTGGGGGTGAGATGCATGCCGCAGACCCGGCGATGGGAATACTCGGCGGCAATGGAATCGTCGGGGGAGGCATTCCTTATGCGGCAGGTGCTGCCTATTCTGCCGTGCTCGAAGGCAGCGACCGGGTCAGCGTAGCCTTTTTCGGCGATGGCGCGAGCAACCAGGGTTCCTTTCACGAAACCATGAACGTCGCGGCGGCATGGAATCTGCCGCTGATTCTGGTTTGTGAAAACAATATGTATGCGGAGATGACGCCGTTTCGCGACACCGTCCGGGAAGTCGACATCGCAAAACGCGCCGCAGGGTACGGGGTTCCCGGATTTGTCATCGACGGCAACGACGTGCTGGCGGTGCTTGGCGCAGCGCGTAGCGCGGTGGCGCGTGCGCGCGCCGGTGAGGGCCCCACGTTGCTGGAGCTGAAGACCTACCGCAGGTTCGGGCACTTTCAGGGCGACCCGTGCAAATACCGTACCCGCGAAGAGGAATCGGAATGGTTATCCCGCGATCCGCTCGATACGTTTCGAGCCATCGTTCTGCAGTCTGGCGTGGCCAGCGACGAGGAACTGAAATCGGTCGAGGCCGGATTGACCGCCGAGATCGCTGACGCGATAGCGTTCGCGCTGGCCAGTCCGGATCCGGTGCCGGCTGATGCGCTTCACCATGTCTACGCTCCCTGAGCAAATCGGTCCCACCCTATGACAAGCAAAACCTATTGTTGGGCCCTCGTGGACGCGCTGCGCGAGGAGATGGAGCGCGACAAGGATGTCTTCCTGATCGGCGAGGACGTGGGCGCCGCCGGCGGCGCATTCGGCGCCACGCGTGGCCTGCACAAGGCCTTCGGGCCGCTGCGCGTGCGCGACACACCGATCAGCGAGGAGATCATTGTCGGTCTGGCAGTAGGCGCAGCCATGACCGGCAGGCGCCCGGTGGTGGAGATCATGTTCATGGACTTTTTCGGCTTGTGCCTGGACCAGATCGCCAACCAGGCCGCCAAGATGCACTATCTTTACAACGGTGCCTTCACCATGCCACTGGTGATACGCACCACGGTAGCGGTCGAGATGGGCATCGGGCCGCACCATTCACAGATGCTGGAGGCATGGGTCGGACACATCCCGGGTCTGAAGGTGGTGATGCCGACCACACCACGCGATGCAAAAGGCTTGCTCAAATCGGCTATCCGTGACAACAACCCGGTGATATTCATTGAGCACTTGGCCTTGCACCGGATGAAGGAAGAAATCGACGATGCCGAAGAAGTCCTGATTCCTCTTGGCAAGGCGGACATCCGGCGCAAGGGCCGCGATGTCACCGTCGTGGCCACCGGCTTGATGGTTCAAAAATCGCTGGAGGCAGGCGCCATCCTGGCCGCCGAAGGTATTGAAATCGAAGTCATAGACCCGCGCACCATCAGCCCGCTGGACATGGACACCATCGCCGAGTCGGTCCGCAAGACCAACCGAGCGCTGGTCGTGACGTCAGCGCACAAACCTTTCGGTTTCGCGTCCGAAGTCGCCGCCGAGATCATGGACCGCGCATTCTATGACCTGGATGTGCCGGTCAGGCGCCTGACGCCGCCCTTCACGCCCCAGCCGTTCGGAAAAGGATTTGAAAAGTTTCTTCATCCAGACGCCAGCCGGATCGCCGCCGACGTGCGAGAGATGATTGCATGAGCCGCCCGGCCGTTCCGAAGGCTCATAACACCGCAGCCCGCAGGGCGAAGGTAATCCAATGACCCACGCCATCTCGATTCCCAAACTCGGCCTCACCATGGAAGATGCGACCGTGGTCGAATGGGCCCGCGCTGACGGAGAGCATGTTGCCAAGGGCGCAACCGTGATCACCATCGAGACCGACAAGATAATGTTCGATGTGGAAGCCGAACAGGACGGCTACCTCCAGCGCCTGGCTGCAGCGGGCGCGAAGGTACTGGTCGGCGAACTGGCAGGTTACCTGCATCCGAATGCGCAAGCCGCTCTTGCAGCATCCCGCGCTGGTAGCGCCCCAGCACCATCAGGACCGGCAGCGGCACCCGCATCCGCATCTTTGCCCACGTCTGCGCCAAGCGTACCCGCGTTGGCCGCCGCTGCGGATCTCACCCTCCATCCGGCCACACTAAGTGCCGGTACGGACGCGACCGGCCAACGCAAAATGGTTTCGCCCGTAGCGCGAGAGCTTGCCAAGACGCGCCAGCTAGACCTGGCATCGATTGCGGGTTCCGGGCCCGGTGGCGTGGTACTCAAGCGCGACGTCGAAGGTTTCGTACCGTCCGTGGCCCAGCGCATGCCCCCGCTTGCCGGTACAGCGGCGCCATCCGCTGCACCCGCCGTTCCAGGGCGGCGCCCGTTGTCCAGCATGCGCAAAGCAATTGCCAGGCGCATGATGCACAGCCTGGCCAGCAAAGCGCAGATGACCGGTTTTGGCCGGGTTGATATGGCCGAGGCTACCAAACTGCGCCTGTCGCTGGTGGCCGCAGAACAGCAGCTGGGCGCACGCATCACCTATACCGATATCGTGCTCAAGGCGGCTGCGACAGTGCTGGCGGGCATGCCCGAAGTCAATTCTTATATCGATGGCGACGACATCGTGACCTGGAGCGAGGTCAATATCGGACTCGCCGTTTCGGTCGACGGCGGTCTCATGGTCCCGGTCATCCGCAACGTGGACCAGCTGAATCTGGTCGAGCTGTCACTGGCGCGGCAAGCGCTGATTGCCAGGGCGCGCGAGGGCAAACTCACGCGCGACGATGTGGACGGCGGAACGTTCACGCTCAGCAACTTCGGCAGCTACGGCGGCGACTTCGAAACGCCGATCCTGAACGCGCCGCAGTCGGCCCTGTTGGGCATCGGGCAGATCGTTGATGAGCCGGTCGTACGCGACAAGCAAATCGTCATTCGGCCGATGATGTCCATCAGCATGACCTTCGACCACAGCCTGATCGACGGGGCGCTGGCTGGAGAGTTTCGGGCCCGCTTCAAGGCGCTCATGGAACAACCCGGGCTGCTGCTGGCCAGACTGCGCTAGAGCAAGATGAATCCGGACTTCACCTACGACACCGCGCGCCTCGACCAGGTGCTCTGCGAGGGAACCTGCACGGTCACGGCAGCCGATGTCGAACGCTTTCGCAGCCTGATGGGGTACCCCGCGACGGCATCTGGGCAGACAGCTGTCGCCCCACCCAGCATGGGCCTGACCTATGGTTTGCGGCTAGGCTGGGAGAACGCCATTTTCCCGCCGGGGGCAATTCGCATGGGCGACGACGACGTGTTCGGCGTGCCGGCGCGTGTGGGCGACCGCCTGTTGACCCGGTTTTGCATCGTCGAAAAGTTTGAGCGCAAAAACCGCAGGTTCATGAAGTACCAGATGCGTACCGATAACCAGGCCGGCGAAATGGTGTGTTCGGTCTGCTTTACGGCGGTGGTTCCATGACCGGCCTGCCTGTCACGGCGCGCATGGGCGAGAAGTTGCCGTCGTGCCAGATCCTGGTTTCACAGGAACTGATCGACGCCTATGCTGCGATCTCGGGTGACTTCAACCCGATTCACGTCGATGCGCAGGCTGGTACTGCGTCTGGCTTTGGTGGAACCATTGCGCATGGTTGCATCCCCATGGAGCCGGTGTTCCAGTCCATACTGCGCTGGTGTGGCAGCGAAGCCTTGCCGCCCAAGACAACGATCCGCCTGCGCTACCGTGCACCGTCGCGCCCCGGCGACACCATTCGCTCCGAGGCCCAGGTAGCCGGTGAGCGATTGGTCGATGGACGTACGACATTCACGATTTCCTTCGCCTGCGTGAACCAGCGTGACGAGCGCGTCATAGACGGCGAATGCGAACTGCCCGCGTGATCAATATGGACAGACCGAAAAAGCTGGTGGTGATTGGCGGCGGCGTGGGGGGTTATACCGCAGCCATCCGTGCTGCGCGCGAAGGCCTGGATGTGACCCTGGTGGAAAGCGGCGAACTCGGCGGCACCTGCCTGAACGTCGGTTGTATTCCCACCAAGAGCCTGCTGCACCAGGCCCAGGTGTTTCGCGAGGTCGGCACCCTGGGCCATTTCGGCGTGGATCCTGCGCACCTGAAGGTGGCCATGGGTGCCGTGATGGGCAAGAAGAACGAAGCCGTCGCGAAGCTGGTGCAGGGTGTCAACACGCTGGTACGGCGCAACCGCATCACGCTGGTCAAGGGTAGCGCCGAGTTCACCGGTCCCAGAACGCTGCGCATCCGCGAGACCGGCGTGTCGCTGGCGGCCGACGTAGTGGTCATTGCCAGCGGCTCGGAGCCGGTCGTGCCCCCTATCCCCGGCGTGGAGCTCGCAGGCGTGGTAACGAGCGACGGAGCGCTGGCTATCAGCGTGCTCCCGAAAAACGTGCTGATCGTCGGCGGTGGTGTCATCGGCGTCGAATTCGCGCAGATATTCAGCGACTTCGGCGTGCAGGTGACGGTGGTCGAAAAACTCGAGCGCCTGGTCGCCGAGGAAGATACCGAGACCGCGGCCGTGCTGCAGCGTTGCCTGGCGCGCGGCGGCGTGGACATCGTGACTGGCGGCACGGTACAGGCCATCCAGCGCAACGCAGACCGGCTTTCGGTCGGCTTTTCGACGCAGGGTGGAACACGTGAGGCCGTGGTGGACATGGTGCTGGTCGCGGTGGGGCGCCGACCGCGGCTCAAGGAACTGGCGCTGGACAAGGCCGGCATCACGGTACGGGCCGGCGCGATCCAGACCGATGACCGCTGCCGTACCAACGTGGCGCAGGTCTATGCGGTCGGCGACGTGCGTGGCGGCCTGTTGCTGGCCCACAAGGCGGCGGCGGAGGCGGAATGCGCCGTGGCCGACATCATCGGGCACCCGACCACCATGGCCGGGCGCGCCATTCCGCGTGCCGTCTACACCACACCCGAGATCGGCGCCGTGGGCCTCACCGAGGCCGAAGCGCGCAGCCTCTATCCGAACCTCAAGGTTGGACGTTTCCCATTCTCGGCCAGCGGCAAGGCCATCGCCGGGGGCCATGTGGATGGTTTCGTCAAGGTGCTTGCCGACGGCGCAACCGATCAGGTCGTGGGTATCTGCATGGTCGGGCCGGACGTGACCAACCTGCTCGGGGAGGCAACCCTGGCGGTGCAGATGGAGCTGACCCTGCCGGCCCTCATGGAAACTGTTCATGCCCATCCCACCCTGACCGAGGCCTTGATGGAGGCCGCCCACGATGCCTACAACGGCGGCGCGATCCACCTGCCGCCCAAAGCCAAGGCCGCTCAGGACCTGCTCACCGGCGCTGGTCCTGCCGGTTCGCCAACCACATTTCCCAAAAAGGAGACAGTATGAAATTCGAACATTTCCCAGTCGCCGCACGGAGGGCCGTACCGTGAGCGCATCCCCCGATGTACCCCGCAAGCAGTTTGCCGCGCCGAACTACAGCACGATCCAGCTCGACGTCAAAGGCAAAGTAGCGCACCTGACACTCACGCGGCCCGACAAGCTCAACGCGCTCGACCCGGTGATGCTCGAGGAACTGCTCGACGCGCTGGCGCGGCTGCAGGACAACGGATCGCTCAACGCCATGATCCTTGCCGGCACCGGCCGCCTGTTCTCCGCCGGCGTCGACCTCAGCACGCCGTTTTTCATGGAGGCCGTCACCGACACCTCGATGTTCTCCGGCACCCGCCTGCTGAACTGGCAGCACCGCGTGATCGAAGCGCTGTACGGGCTGCCGATACTCACCATCGCGGCGGTCAATGGCGATGCCTGCGGCGGCGGCGGCCTGGGCCTGGCAATGGCCTGCGACATGCGCATCGCGGTGCGCAAGGCACGCTTCTGGATGGTGCCGGGAATGCTGGACGTGGTGCAGGACTTCGGCCTGAGCTGGCTCATGCAGCGCCAGATCGGCCCGTCGCGCACATTCCAGATGGCCATGCTCGGCAGCCCGATCCCGGCCGAGCAAGGGCTGACCTGGGGCCTGATCAACGAAATGGTCGAAGACCAGCCGGCTCTCGCGGCGCGTGTGGACGCGCTCGACAAGCAGCTCGGCGCAATGGGCACCGACGCGCTGCGAATGCTCAAGCTGGTCATCCGCAATGGCTTCCACAGCCAGCTGCGCGAACAACTCGGCGTGGAGGCGGTCGCCAATGGCCTCACGTTCCAGTCCCAGGAATTCAAGGACAAAAAGGCGGCCTACATGAACAGCCTCAAGAAAGGCAAGAAATGACCACAACGATGCGCGCCGTCCGGCTGCACGATGCAGGCGGCGGCAAGACCGAATTGCGGCTCGATACCGATGTGCCGGTGCCCACGCCCAAGGCAGGCGAGGTGCTGTTGGCGGTACGGGCCTGCGGACTGAACCAGGTGGACCTGCTCACGCGGGATGGACAGACACCGCAAACACCGCCGATGCCGCATATTTCGGGCACCGAGGTGGCCGGTGACGTGGTCGAGGTGGGCCCGGGAGTGACCCCATGGTCGGTCGGGGACCGGGTGGTGCTCGACCCCATCCTGAGTTGCGGCGAATGTCCGGCCTGCCTGCGTGGCGCCACCAATATGTGCGTACGCGGACGGGTATTCGGCGTGCAGACTCCGGGCGGATACGCTGAATTCGTCGCCGCCCCCGCAAGGCAGCTGCTGCGCCTGCCGGATTCGCTCTCCTATGCGCAAGCGGCGGCAGCGGCCGTGACCGGCCCCACGGCCTGGCATATGCTGCGCCGGCGCGCTGACATCCGCATCGGTGAAGACGTGCTGATCATCGCGGCAGGCTCCGGCATCGGCGTGATCGGCATGCAGATCGCCGCGCTGGCCGGCGCCCGCGTCATTGCCACCGCCGGCAGCGACGACAAGATCCGCCAGGCGCTTGAGATGGGCGCACATTTTGCGGTCAACCACCGCGACCCCTCGTGGGCGGAACAGGTGCGCAAATGGACCGGCAGCCGTGGCGTGGACGTGGTGTTCGAACACGTCGGCAAGGCCACCTGGGAGGGTAGCCTGCGCGCACTAGCCCGCGGCGGCCGGCTCGTCACCTGCGGCGGCCATTCCGGTTTCCAGGTGGACATCAACCTGTGGCACCTGTTCGTCAAGGAACAGGTGCTGATCGGTTCCTTCGCAGGCACGCGGCAGGACTTTCTGGACATCATGCAGCTGGTCGGACAGGGAAAGATCACACCCGTGGTCCAGGAAACATTCGCGCTGGAAGACGTTGCGCGCGCCCAGGCCATGCTGGATGGCCGGCAGGTGTTCGGAAAGCTGCTGCTGGACCCAACGCTCAAGCCTTCGGCCTGACCGACTGCTACGCCATTTCAGGGACAAGGAGACCGTTCATGCAGCTCGACACCGTGCAGATCAACGCGCAGGATCCCCGCCGAAAAGCCCTCAAGGAGGGTTTTATCCAGAACCGCGGCTGGTGGGCCCCGTTCTGGGACGACTTTCTGGCATTGGATGTGGAAATGTTCGAGGCCTTCCTGGAGTTCGGCTCGGTGGCCTGGAAAAAGGGGCATCTGGCACCCAAGGTCAAGGAATTCATCTACGTCGCGATCGACTGCGCGACGACCCACATGTACGAGCCGGGCCTTCGGATCCACCTGCGCAACGCCTTCAAGTTCGGCGCGACGCAGGAGGAGATCATGCAGGTCTACGAACTGGTGGCTTCCATGGGCATGCACACCGTCTCGCTGGCCGTGCCGATCCTGGTGGAAGAGCTGCGTGCCGCCGGGCAGGAGGTGAACATGGCGCTGAAGCCCGAACAGCAAAAGCTCAAGGACCAGTACATCGCCGCGCACGGCAACTGGGCACCCTACCTGGAAGAATTTTTGGTGCTGGACATCGAGCTTTTCCAGGCCAATCTGCACTTCTCGACCGTGCCACTCAATAAGGCTTTCATCGAGCCGAAGATCCGTGAGTTCATTCTGCTGGCAGTGGATGCAGCCACCACGCACCTGCACGAGCCCGGGGTGCGCAGCCACATCCGCAACGCCATCCGACTCGGCGCTACCCGCAACGAGCTCATGGAAGTGCTGGAACTCGTGTCGATTCTGGGCATGCACACCATTTCCATGGGTGTGCCCGTCCTGGCCGACGAACTGCGCGCCCTTGCCGCAACGACGCAGTAGACGCCGACGTAGCAGCATCAGGATTGGCTCACCCTCGAAGCGAATCAGCCTGTTCGTCAGGCAAGCGATAGACCAAAAGACACCCAGGAGACAAGCGACATGACTGCCTATACCCCCCACCCGGATTCCTGCGCGAAGGCGCTTCACACAGCTGCCATTGCTGCCATTGCTGCTACTGCATCACCCTGGCATGACGCAATCCGCACGCTTGGAAAGCGCTTTCGAAGCGCCACGGCCACGCTGGCCGCGACGCTCTCGCTGGCGAGCGTGCTGGCACTCGGCATACCTGGCCTGGCGCTGGCGGCTGTGGACATCACGGCTGGCATCTCGACCGACGTCTTCTCCATGGACCCCGGGAAAGCCTTTGCCGCCAACGACAACGTGCTGATCTACAACGTGTATGAGAGCCTGTTCGGGCATGACGAGAAGGGAAAAGTTGTTCCGGTACTCGCAACGGCGGTCGACGTCAAGGACGCGGGTCTCACCTATGAATTCACGCTGCGCGCTGGCGTGAAGTTCCACAACGGCGACCCTTTTACCGCTGAGGACGTGCGTTTCAGCTGGACGCGCGCAATAAGCCCGGCGCTGAATTGGCCGAAAGCCGGCGTGCTGGCAGCGAACATCGCCGATGTGGAAATCCTCGGCCCCTTGAAGGTACGCGTGAAGCTGAAGAAGCGTGATGCAGCCTTCCTCGACAACCTGGATCTCAACTGGTTCATGGTTTCCAAAAAACACGTTGAAGCCGTGGGTGATGTCGCGTTTGGCGAAAAGCCGATGGGAACCGGCCCGTTCAAGTTCAGGGAACGCAGGATCAAGGAGTACATCGTTCTCGAGGGAAATACCGGCTACTGGGGGAAGGCGCCGGAAATCGGCAAGCTTACCTTGCGTTTTGTCGCCGACGAGTCAACTAGACTGGCACAGATCCAGGCCGGTGAAATCGACCTGGTAGACAACATATCGCCCTTTCTTGCTGCCCGGATGAAGGGTGCGCGAGGCCTCAAGGTGATCCAGACGCCAACCCTGCGCAACATGTACATCATGATGAACGCGACCGGGAGGAATGAACGCATGAAAAACGAGGAGGTGCGGCGCGCGCTGATGACGCTGGTCGATACCGAGAAGCTTTCCAAAAGTGTCTACCTTGGGTATGCGGCGCCGGCCAAACTGAACTGCGGCCCTGGTGGGACTGGTTGCATCGGCACGCCGTCACCGCGCATCGACGCGCAACAGGCGCGCGCCGCACTGACCAAGGCCGGCTTCGATTTTTCCAAACCACTCAATTTCGTCGGATTGGGGTCTGGCTTCGTTCCCCAGACCCGCGAGACAGTGGAAGCCCTGGCCCAGCGTTTCTCCGAGGCCGGCGTACAAAGCAAGATCACCCTGCTTGAATTTGGCGCATGGGTGCAGGCCGAGCGCGAGAAAAGCCCGGACATCGATCTGATCTTCTGTATGTTCAACGACTACAGCGCCGACCCGAGCGGGCGGTTAAACCGAGGTATGAAGTCCGGCAGCATGTTTTCGTGGTACGAGGACCCTGCTCTGGACGCCATGATCGAGAAAATGAATGATTTCACCGACGCGCCAGCCCGCGAGAAACACATCAGCGGTATCTACCAGCGCATGAACGACAAGGCGGCCGTCATACCGTTGTGGGCTGCCGATACGATTTTTGTGGCGCGCAGCGACATTCAGTTGACGGGCACACCCAACTTTGTCTGGCCGGTATTCAAGAACCTCAGAAAGGGCAAGTGATGCCATGTCAAAGACGATTACCCTTGAAGTGAACACCCTGTCGCAACGTATTGCCTCATTCACATCGACACTCCAATACGACACCATTCCTGGCATCGTATTGGAGAAAGCAAAAGTCAGTCTGCTGCATAACCTGGGGGTGGCAATCGCCGGCCGTTCGCTGGTTGCCGCCTCCGTCCTGCGTTATGTGGACGGACTCGGCGAGCAAGGCCCGTCGGCAAGCGCGCGCTTGCTGCTGAGCGGTCGCGCAGCGACGCCGGAGACCGCCGCTTTTGCGAATGCAGCGCTGATGCATGCACGCGCACAGGATGATGTGTACTTTCCCGGACTCACCCATGTGGGTGCCATCACCACGCCTGCGGTTTTGGGCGTAGGGGAGCAATTGGGCAGTTCGGGGCGGGATATGTTGACCGCATTGGTTGCCGGTTACGAAGCCGCCGGCGCGATCAGCCAGGGATTCGCCAAACGCACCACGGCCCGCGGCTTCCGGGCCAGCGGCATTTACGGTGGCTTTGGCGCCGCTGCGGCGGTTGCCCGGCTGTTGCGACTTGATAGTGACGCGACCGCGAACGCCATCGGCATCGTTGCCAGCATGGCCGCCGGTACCAATCAAACATGGGTGGCAGGAAGCCAGGAGTGGCAGTTTCAGGTGGGACTGGCAGCGAGGAACGGCATATTGGCTGCGCGGTTGGCGGCGGCTCGTGGCACCGGTGCACCTGACGCGCTGGAAGGCTCGGCGGGTTTCTACGCGGCCTTCATGGGCGACCTGGAGCAAACTGCCCAGGTGGGCAAGGATCTTGGGACTACGTGGCGTAGCCTTGACGTGACCTACAAACCGTACGCGGTTTGCGCCATCCTGCAGGCCCCCGTACAGCAGGCAATTCTGCTGGCACGCCAGCACGAACTGAAAGCGGAGAACATCACTGCGGTACGCCTGACGCTTAATCCGGCGGAGGCAGCCTATCCCGGCACCGACTCGACCGGTCCATTCAGCGACACGGGTGCCACGTTGATGAGTTCGCAGTTTTGCCTGGCTGTTGCGCTGTCTCAACGCACACTCAAGGGCAGCGACCTCAGGCGCTTTGCCGATCCGCTGCTTCAACCCATCATTCAAAAGGTCAAGGTCCAGGTCGACGCCGCTCTCGGCTCCCGCTCCTTCTTGCTGGAGGTCGATTTGGCCAACGGGCAGACGCTGCGGCATTCTTCCCATGCCGATGGGGAGCCGTTCAACTGGGACCGATCCGAAGTGATGGACAACCTGCGCGCCATGCGCGATGAGCTTCCAGGCGGGCAGGAGAGCATTGATCGGCTGGGTGAAGCCGTTCTGTCGGCGCAAGACAGGAGCGTGGCCGAAATCGTTTCGGCATGTGTACTGGCTGCATAGCAGCGTGCCGGGATTTGGGGCATGAGCGCAGTGCAGGGCCGCTCCCCGGCTAGCGCGCACCCTAGCCCGCAGGGCGAAGGTACAACCATGAGTCGCAGCAAGTGCCAGCAGGATCCAACGTGAAAAATGGTCTTCGTATTCAGGCTGAAACGGCGATACGCGAATTGCTGGCGTCGCGCGACAAAGGCGTCGGCTGGATCTGCAAGCGTCTGGGTAGCGACGGCAAACCCGCTGGCGCCGATCGGCTTAACTCGTATTATCGAATTCCATGGAGCCTCGCTGTAGCCGGAAATCGTGACAGCGCATCGTCAGTATTGAGCTGGATAGTCCACAACGCGCTGGATGAGCGCGGGGACCTCAAGCCCGGCGCGGCGCGGGAACCGTTTACGCGTGTCATGGCATCGTACCCGCTGTCGCAGATAGCGATCGGGGCCTGGCATCTGGAGCAATTTGATGTGTCACGGCGGGTCATGGCATTTCTGGCAGCCAACCTGGTTGACGCACAAACGGGGGGCGCATATTCTGAGCGCCCGGAGCTGCGTCGCACCGGCCGCACGGATCTGCTCAGCACCGCCCAACTCGGCCTGGCGGCAATCACCGTCGGAGACGAAGATCTCGCGGACGCGAGCTTCAGGTGGATGGTGGCTTTATACGAAACTCAACCAGACCTTCCACGGCGCCTGTTTCCGTGCCGAATTGGCGCGCAGCTACTGACCATGGCCGACGGGAACCACAGTGAATGGGATGTAGTGACAGACCTCCACCGACCGTTCCAGCAGTTCTACAACCCCGGCATTGCGGCAGCGTTTCTCGGACGATACTTCGCTCAAAAAAAAGTGCCCGATGCCTTGCGGATGGCGAAGGCCTATCTGGAATTGACAGTCCAGGGCGCGGAGCTCCAG
>JANOCN010000663.1:0-3843 GCA_031412185.1 Betaproteobacteria bacterium
TGTGGCCAGTGGCAAGATGGCGGTGCTGGCCGTGGCCGACCCGCAGCGCTCGCCTTTGTTGCCCAATGTGCCTACAGTTTCCGAGCTTGGGTACAAGGATGCAGACGTCGGCGCATGGCAGGGCTTGATGGGCCCCAAGGGCATGCCTGACAGTGTGGTCAAGACGCTAAACACCCACATGAACGAAATTATCAAGATGCCCGATGTGTTGGCCCGCATGACCGCGATTGCCACCATTCCAGTGGGCGGCGACGCGAGCGTGCTCGGAAAGCTAAACGCCAACGACCACAACCGCTACGCCAAGGTCATCAAGGAATTCAACATCCAGGCCGACTGATCCGCTCTCGCTCCCCGCTTCGGGCTTCTGCTCTCCACACCGCGCCATTCAAGCGCGTTGTTTTTTGTGTTCGTACATGGCAGTGTCGCTGCGGTGGGTGAGCGACTCCACGGTGTCGCCCGCCACCGCTGCCGCTACGCCAACGCTGATGCTGCTCTGCAGGCCCGGCGCAATCGACGACCAGTCGAAGGCGCGCACGGCGTTGGCAATGCGTGCGCACACCTGTTGCGCCACCCGCAACTCGGCGTTCTTGAAGACGATCACAAATTCATCGCCCCCCAGTCGCGCCGCCATGTCGTCCTCGCGTACGTGTGACTTCAAAATTTGCGCAATCCGCTTGAGCACCGCGTCGCCCGCCTGGTGCGAGAAGCCATCGTTGATCTGCTTGAAGCTGTCTACGTCAATTAGCGCCAGGCACGGTGGCAGCCCCCGCTCGAGCTCGCCACGCAGCAGCTCGCTGGCATAAATCTCGAAGTTGCGCCGGTTGGGGATTCCCGTCAAGGTGTCTTCAAGGGACAACTTTTCGAGCTGGCGCGAGGTCACCTCGAGCCGGTCTACGCTGAGCTGGCGCTGGCGCAGATCAACCTGCCATTCGACCACCTTCTCACGAGTCTCGAGCGAGTCTGCGCGTATCAGCTGCTCGCGCAGGCGCAAGCGGCGCAACTCGTCCAGTGCCTCACCATTCTTGCCCTGTGCCACATTCAGCTGCGAGGACAGCAGGTGCCCAAGGCAGGCCAGTTGCTCGTGCTCCACGCCTACCGCAATATCTATCATGCGGGCGGCATGTTGCATCGCCTGCGGCCAATCGCTCTGGGACCAGGCAATTTCGGCCCGTACCCAGCTCTCCAGGGCCGACAGCCAGGTGACCGTTCCGTAGCGCACCGCCCAGCCTGTTAGCGCGTCGGCGTCCAGCCGCGCCTGCCCGATGCGGCCGTGCCAGCATTGGTCCAGGCACAGGCCAAACAGCAGCACGGCTTCGGTGGTGACGTGGGTGCCGGTGGCCATGCTGTCGGCGTCGCCACTGGCAATCAGGCCAATGATCTCTTCGCGCAGCGCACGCATCTGGTCCAAGGCGGGCAATTCCCCCACGTAGTAGCGTTCGTAGAACACCCGGATGACTTCGGTCCACCACTGGTTGACGCGCGGCTGGAAGGTACTCAAACGCGGGCTGGCGTTCTCGGCCACCTGAATGGCAGTGCGCAGCGCCTGCCCGGCTTTCTCGAAGCTGTGGCTCCAGAAATAGGCCACACCGAGCGCGTTGAACGACAACACGCTGTGGTCGTCCTTGCCCAGATGCTGTGACAGCCGCACACTCAGCAGGGCCGCCTCGACCGCTTCTTCGTTGCGCCCCAGGTTCACCGACACATAGGCATGGGTGGTGAGCGCCATGACTTCGCCCGAGCTGTCGCCCAGCAACTGGAACAGCTGGGCCGCCCGCTGGCTGGCCCGGTGGGCGCGCCGGTAGCGCGACAACATGCGGTCGCAGTGCGCCAGGCACAACAAGGCCCTTGCTTCGAAGTGCCGGTTGTGTGCGACCTCCGCTGCCTTTAGCAGTTTTTGCGACGACTCGCGGCCCGCCTGTACCTCGCCGCGGTCCAGCGCGGCATGGGCATTTTTGAGCAATGATTCGAGCGCGCTGGCGTCGTTGGTTGGCACTTCAGTTTGCATGGCGTGATTCTGCTTGAGAAAAGGCGCTTGCGGCCGAGGCTGGCAGACACAACCCAGGGACGCGTTATTCTCGGATGAGCTCCTATGTCCGGGGTAGGCTCTAAACTGCCGGCCATGACTTTTGCCGCGACGCCATGCCTACAGTCCGCCCCCGTTTTATGAGCGCAGCCCTCGTTGTGCTGTTTGCGGCGGCAATTTGTCTGGCGCTCTACGCAGCCGTGCTGACCTGGTTATGGTTCAAACAGGAAAAGCTGCTTTTCGCGCCCGAGGTGTTGCCCGCCAACCAGATGCTTGCGATGGCACCAGACGTGCGCGAGGTGTCAGTGGACGTGCCCGGCGCGCGCTTGTCGGCCTTGCATCTGCGCTTGCCGCAGCCCAACGGGGTGATATTTTTCCTGCATGGCAATGCTGGCAGCCTGGCCAGCTGGTTTGTGAACACTGAGTACTACCGCCGTGCCAACTACGATCTGTTCATGATCGACTACCGGGGTTACGGCAAGAGTACCGGCCAGATTGAAAGCGAGGCGCAATTGCACGCCGATGTGCGTGCAGCCTGGGCAAGTGTGGCAGCGCAGTACGCCAACCGCAAGGTCGTCATATACGGGCGTTCCCTGGGTTCTGGTCTGGCAGCCACGCTTGCGGCTGAGTTGTCCGCCAGCCGCCCCCCCGACCTTACGGTACTGGTGTCGCCCTACAGCAGCATGGCGGATCTGACCCGCCAGTACTACCGCTGGGTGCCGGAATTTGTGCTGCGTTATCCACTGCGAACCGATCAGGTGATCGCCCGTATAAACGGCCCGGTGCTGCTGTTGCACGGCGAACGCGACGCCTTGATTGCGCCCAGCCACAGCGACGCGCTCAAGGCGCTCGCGCCTGCCGCTGCCGTGGTGCGTATCCCCAATGCGGCGCACAATGATTTACAGGACTTTCAGGTGTACCTGGATGCTTTTGCCAAGGCGCTGGCGGAGATATAGCAGCCGCAGGGTGCGGGGTTCACGCCGCTATATCGCTGCTGCCAGCTCCAACTGCTTCAGACGCTTGGTGATCCGTTCCAGGAACTGTTTGGTGACGTGGGACAGAGCGCGGTGCGACGGGACCATGATGCCGACTTCGATGGCGTTGATGGCGCGGTTGGACAAGGGGCGCCAGACCACTTCACCGCGTTCGAGTTCGTCCATGAAACCGATCTTGGAGAAGAACGAGATGCCGCGCCCGGCGATGATCATGCGTTTGGCCATGGTGGTGGAGTTGCAAGAGATCGCTGGTTCCAGATCGTCCCAGAACTTCGAGAACTCGGGCTGCACCAGGTTGTGGATCGGCGACAGGCGGCTGACCTGGATAAAGGCGTGGCTGCGGCAATCGTCGAACGTGATGCGTGTCTGTTTGCCCAACGGGTGTGAAGGTGCCATCACCACCCCGGGCGGGAACGGTGCCTTGGCCACCACGGTCAACGCGGCCGGCAGCTTGCCCAGGTAACTGATCCCGATGTCGTTGTCGCCTTTGGCCACACGGTCGGGCACGTCGCTGGGCAGGGCCGACGATATGGTGTAACGCACGGCCGGGTAGCTGCTGGAGAATTCTTCCACCGCTGCGGGCAGGAACTCGATCAGCAGCGAGTCCATGGTGGCAATCGACACATGGCCCTTGCGTTCGCCCTTCAAAGCGTCGAGCTCGGTGCGCATCAGGTGAAAGTCGTGCAAGGTGCCGCGCACATGTTGCTGCAGCCGTTCACCGGCAGCGTTCAGGCGCATGCCACTCGGAACGCGGTCAAACAGCTCGGTACCCAGTTCTTCTTCCAGCCGCAGCACCTGGCGGTTGACTGCGCTCGACGCCACAAA
>JANOCN010000664.1:0-9883 GCA_031412185.1 Betaproteobacteria bacterium
GCGACTTCAACCGCAAGGGCTCCAGCGCCTTCAGCGGGCGCATCGGTCAGCGCGTAGCTGCCAAAGGCGTCACGGTGCTGGACGACGGCACCATCAATGACCGGCGCGGCTCGCTGAATGTGGACGACGAGGGCAACACCAGCCAACGCAACGTGCTGATCGAAGACGGCATCCTGCAGGGCTACATTCAGGACGCGATGAATGCGCGGTTGATGGGTGTGGCCCCGACCGGCAACGGGCGGCGCGAAAGTTATGCCCATGTTCCCATGCCGCGCATGACCAACACCTACATGCTCGGTGGCGACAAGGCCCCCCAGGAGATCGTGGCTGGCATCAAACGCGGTTTGTACGCCACCAATTTCGGCGGGGGCCAGGTGGACATCACGTCCGGCAAGTTTGTGTTTTCGGCCAGTGAGGCCTACTGGGTCGAGAACGGCAAGATCCTGTATCCGGTCAAGGGCGCCACCATCGTAGGCAACGGGCCCGACGCCCTGACCCGCGTGACCATGATCGGCAACGACATGAAACTCGACAGCGGTGTGGGCACCTGCGGCAAGGAGGGGCAAAGCGTGCCCGTGGGTGTGGGTCAGCCTACGCTGCGTATTGACGGCCTGACGGTGGGGGGCACGGCATGAAATGCGCTGTTAAATACGACGCCAAGTGCGTCGCTGCTTCCATGCTACATTTGGCTCCATGAACGCGCAGCACTTTTTCTTCGGCTACTTCTGGCTCTCCAACGCAACCGGCGGCAGAGGGAATTAGACGCATCCGAACAAGACGCTCCCATTCTCCAGAAACCGCCGGCAACCCCGGCGGTTTTTGTTTTTGGACCCGAATTTCACTGGCCACTTTTTTGACAGGAACCTGCCCATGACAACACCCACGCCCCCGGCGCAGAACACCGAAGCGGACCAGCGCTCCCGACCCGACCGCCGCCGCAGCACCGCGTTATCGGATCGCACCAGCCAGACCGACGACGAGCGTATCAAGGCCATTACCGTGTTACCACCCCCCGAACACCTGATCCGGTTTTTCCCGATTCGCGGCACTCCGGTGGAGCGGCTGATTTCCGAGACGCGACGCAACATCCAGAACATCATGGCCGGCACCGACCGGCGCCTGCTGGTCGTGATAGGCCCCTGCTCGATCCATGACCCGGTGGCCGCGCTGGAGTATGCGCGCCAGTTGCGCGAGCAACGCACCCGGTACCGCGACACGCTGGAGATCGTGATGCGGGTCTATTTCGAGAAGCCGCGTACTACCGTAGGGTGGAAGGGCCTGATCAACGACCCGTATCTGGATGAGACCTTCCGCATCGACGAAGGCCTGCGTATCGCGCGCCAGTTGCTGATCGAGATCAACCGCCTCGGCCTGCCGGCCGGCAGCGAGTTTCTGGACGTAATTTCGCCCCAGTATCTGGGCGACCTGATTTCCTGGGGAGCCATTGGGGCGCGCACCACCGAGAGCCAGGTACACCGCGAATTGGCCTCGGGTTTGTCGGCTCCCATTGGTTTCAAAAACGGCACCGATGGAAACATCAGAATAGCCACCGACGCGATCCAGGCGGCCGCAGGTGGTCACCACTTCCTGTCAGTCCACAAGAATGGTCAGGTTGCGATCGTGCAAACCAACGGCAACCAGCACTGCCATGTGATCCTGCGCGGCGGCAAGACGCCCAACTACGACGCCGTGAGCGTGGCTGCCGCTTGCAAGGAACTGGGCGCGGCCGGACTGCCGGCCACCTTGATGGTGGACTGCAGCCACGCCAACAGCAGCAAGCAGCACGAAAAGCAGCTGGACGTGGCACGCAGCGTTGCTGACCAGGTAGCGGGTGGTTCTGCCAGCGTTTTTGGTCTGATGGTGGAGAGCCACTTGCAGCCCGGCGCACAGAAATTCACCCCCGGCAAGGACGACGCGGGCAAACTCCAGTACGGCAAAAGCATTACCGACGCCTGCCTGGGCTGGGACCATTCACTGGAGCTGCTCGCACGTCTGTCAGAGGCGGTGACGGCCCGCAGCAAACGCTGAGGACGTGAGCGGAAATCGCAGGACCGGAGTCTATTCAGCTATCAGCCCACGGGCGCAGGCTCCCGGGATCGGGCCTCAGCTTGCAGCGCGTCCAGCAGTTTCTGGTGGATGCCGCCAAAGCCGCCGTTGCTCATGCACACGATATGGTCACCCGGCTGGACTGCGGCCAGCACTTGGTGAATCAGCTGGTTGATGGAGTCGGCGACCTGCACCTTGTCTGCCAACGGTTCCAGCGCCTCGCGCACATTCCAACCGAGACCGGCGGCGTGGCAAAACGCCAGGTCGGCCGACTCCAGGCTCCAGGGAAGCTGGGCTTTGACCGCACCCAGCTTCATCGTGTTGGTGCGTGGCTCAAAGAGGGCCAGGACACGCTGCGTCGTGCCGATTTTGCGGCGCAAACCGTCCAGCGTGGTGCGGATGGCGGTGGGATGGTGGGCAAAGTCGTCGTAAACCGTCACATCCGCCGCGTGCTCCCGCGCGACATCGCGCAACACCACGCTGCCGCGAACCTCCATGCGCCGACGCACGTTCTGGAAACTTGCCAGCGCAAGACTGGCCAGCGCCGGGGCGACACCCACGTGTTCGGCGGCAGCAATTGCCGCCAAAGCGTTGAGCTGGTTGTGTACGCCGCTCAGAGACCAGGCTACGCGACCCACCTGTTCGCCACGGCATACCACGTCGAACTGGTCGGGTTCTCCAACCGCCTGGTAGTCGCTCACAGCCGCGCCAAAACTTCGTACCTCGCTCCAGCAACCCGCGTGCAACACGCGCGCCAGGCTTTCCTCCAGCCCGTTCACCACGACACGGCCCGCGCCGTTTGGCCCGGTACCAGGCACGCTACGGAGCAAGTGCTGGAATTGACGCTCGATCGCTGCCAGGTCGTCAAAAATGTCGGCGTGGTCGAATTCCAGGTTGTTCAGCACAGCAGTGCGCGGGCGGTAGTGCACGAATTTGCTGCGCTTGTCGAAAAACGCCGTGTCGTATTCGTCGGCCTCGATCACAAAACACGGGCCCGACCCCAAACGCGCCGACACACCAAAGTTAATCGGCACGCCACCCACCAAAAAGCCGGGTTGCAATCCGGCCGCCTCCAGAATCCAGGCCAGCATGGCGGTGGTGGTGGTCTTGCCGTGGGTGCCAGCCACCGCAAGCACGTGGCGACCCTGTAACACCTGTTCGGCCAACCATTGGGGACCGCTGGTGTAGGGCGCACCGGCATCGAGAATGGCCTCCATCAGCGGGTAGCGGGGTGTGCCATCGGCCAGCCTGGCCCGGCTGACCACGTTGCCAACCACAAACACATCGGGTCGCAGCGCGAGCTGCGCCGCACCATAACCCTCCACCAGATCAATGCCCAGCGACATCAGTTGGTCGCTCATGGGTGGGTAAATGCCCGCATCGCAACCCGTGACGCGGTGGCCCTTTTCACGCGCCAGGGCCGCCAGACCACCCATGAATGTGCCGCAGATGCCCAGGATGTGGATGTGCATGCGCAGATTTTAGGGGACGGTCCACCGCCTTTCGTCTGCCTGGCCCTGCGGGCGGTTGCGGTTGCTGTTGCGGTAGTTGCCGTTACACGCGCATGCTTGTACGAGCGAGAACGCAGGACGGGTGACACGAACGGAGCTGAGTGCCACGTCGGCCTGATCATGTACAAACGGCGGCGTGCGGAGGAAGCCCTACTCCACGTCGGCCTGATCCCGTACAAACACAGGTGCGTGAAAGAAACCCCGTTCAACGTCTGCCTGATCGCGCCAGCACCCCCTGGGCCTGATTCAGCGAGGACAGGGCACCACATCCCAGCCCTTCGACAGCAACATCGCGCGCGGGATTTTGTTTGTCATCATTTGTGAAAGGATCAATAGAATGTCTGCGTATGGACAATATGAGCCAGACCCTGACGACAGAAGTTTCCGCCGTAGCCGCGCGGCTGGTGGTGGAAGAGGGCATTGAGTACGGCCCCGCCAAGCGGCGCGCGCTGAAACTCTGTGGCCTTCCGGCAAGGACGCCATTGCCGACCAATGAAGCGTTGGAAGATGCCATTTTTGAATACATCGCCGTGTTTTGCGCCGACAGCCAGCCACGGGAACTGGCAGCGCTGCGGCTTTTGGCGCTGCGCTGGATGGAACGCATGGCAGCGTTTCGCCCCTATCTGAGTTCTGCGGTCTGGCGCGGAACGGCCACCCGGCACACGGACATCCGGATCGATCTGTTTTGCGACGATTCCAAGTCGGCGGAGATTGCGCTGATCGACTTCAAAGTGGCTTACGTCCCCCGCACCGTCACTGGCATGCGGGGTGATGCCGTGGACACTTTGAGCGTGCACGATTTTTGCCCCGGTCTGGAAGAAATGGTGGGTGTACACCTGCTGGTGTATGACCTCGATGATCTGCGTGGAGCACTGAGGGCGGACGCCAAGGGCAGGGCACCTCGGGGCGACTTGGCGGCTGTACGCCAACTGATTCAAAAAACACCGCATGACCACCCCGCACCATCCCCCGCCTGACAAGGCGCGCAGGTCATGGCTGTATGGCAGCGTCGCGGTCTCTGCCACACTCGCTGGCTTGGGGCTTGCATGGTGGAATCGGAAACCCGACGCTTCGGATGACCCCGCCACCAAGGCGCTGTGGCAGCATACATTTGATACGCCGGACAAAACGCGCATCAGCCTCAAGTCTTTTGCGGGCAAACCCTTGTTACTTAACTTTTGGGCTACGTGGTGTCCGCCATGTGTGGAAGAACTCCCTCTATTGGACCGCTTCTTCCAGGAAAATAAGCATAATGGCTGGCAAGTTCTTGGAATTGCAGCAGACCAGCTTGCCGCCGTGCAGTCTTTCCTTAACCGCACACCGCTGCGCTTCCCAGTTGTGCTGGCTGGGATGGAGGGAATAACCTTAAGCAAGACCTTGGGGAATCTGAGCGGTGGTCTGCCGTTCAGTGTTGTTCTTGGCGCCCACGGCGGTCTGCTGCACCGCAAAACAGGGCGCGTCTCCGAGCAGGATCTGATGACTTGGAGCGCTCTTCGTTAGCGGCAAAACAGTGCCACAGGGGCGCCAAGATTTCCCCGCTAGCACGAATTTGCAAGATCTATTTTTCTCCTGTCAAAACAGAATGCGTGCAAATATAACAAGTTGACCGCTTTTGGCCTTAATTTAAGGTAAATTCGCGGTTCATAAAACTAGAGACGTTGGAGCCCCCCATGGATTTGAGAAAACTGAAGACACTGATCGACCTGGTATCAGATTCCAACGTATCGGAGTTGGAGATTACCGAAGCCGAAGGCAAGGTCCGAATCGTCAAAGGTGGCTTGCCAGCGGTGCATCATCAGGCAGCACCGGTACCTACGGCAGCACCCATCGTGGCACCACCAGCCGCCTTGGCCCCGATTGCGGATGCGGCGCTTGCGCCTGCGGACACCGGGCACATTGTGAAATCGCCTATGGTCGGCACGTTCTACCGCTCGGCTTCGCCGGGAGCAAAAGCCTTCGTTGAAGTGGGCGACCCCATCAAGGAAGGGGAGACGGTTTGTATTGTGGAGGCGATGAAAATCCTCAACGAGATCGAGGCCGACAAAACCGGTACGGTGATGAAAATCATGTGCCAGAACGGCCAGGCGGTGGAGTACGGGCAACCACTGTTCGTGATCGAATAAGGACGGACGCGGTCACCCCATGTTCAAGAAAATACTGATCGCCAACCGGGGCGAGATCGCGCTGCGCATCCAGCGGGCATGCCGCGAACTCGGCGTCAAGGCTGTCATGGTTTATTCGGAAGCCGACCGCGACGCCAAATACATCAAACTGGCCGAAGAGGCGGTCTGTATTGGCCCCGCCCCCTCGGCACTGAGTTACCTCAACATGCCCGCCATCATTTCGGCAGCCGAGGTTACCGATGCGGAAGCGATCCATCCGGGCTATGGTTTCCTGAGCGAGAACGCCGGATTCGCCGAACGTGTGGAGAAAAGCGGTTTCCAGTTTATCGGGCCGACCCCGGAATCGATCCGCATCATGGGAGACAAGGTTTCTGCCAAGCAGGCCATGATCAAGGCCGGGGTGCCTTGTGTTCCGGGTTCGGAAGGGGAACTGCCCGACGACCCGGTACAGATAAGAAGGATCGCCCGCACGGTCGGATACCCGGTGATCATCAAGGCCGCAGGTGGCGGTGGCGGCCGGGGAATGCGCGTGGTGCATACCGAAGCAGCACTCGTCAACGCGGTGCAGATGACCAAGGCCGAAGCCGGTGCCGCATTTGGAAATCCTGCGGTCTACATGGAGAAATTCCTGCAGAACCCGCGCCATATCGAAATCCAGATCATGGCCGACAAGTTCAAGAACGCGGTCTACCTTGGTGAACGCGACTGCTCCATGCAGCGTCGGCACCAGAAAATCATTGAAGAAGCCCCGGCCCCGGGGCTCGCCCGCAAGCTTATAGAACGTATCGGTGAGCGCTGCGTAGCAGCGTGCAAGAAGATCGGCTACCGGGGTGCCGGTACTTTCGAGTTTTTGTATGAGAACGGCGAGTTCTATTTCATCGAGATGAACACCCGCATTCAGGTGGAGCATCCAGTTACCGAACTCATCACCGGGATCGATGTGGTGCGTACGCAGATCAT
Organism: Betaproteobacteria bacterium; assembly: GCA_031412185.1. Taxonomy (GTDB): domain Bacteria; phylum Pseudomonadota; class Gammaproteobacteria; order Burkholderiales; family Burkholderiaceae_C; genus CAISIP01. The sequence continues at coordinate 6,641 of JANOCN010000664.1, forward strand.
GGTGGCTGCGGGCGAGAAGCTGCCGTTTACCCAGCGCCAGATCGAGATTCGCGGGCACGCCATCGAATGCCGCATCAACGCCGAAGACCCCTACAACTTCATGCCGTCCCCCGGCCGCATCACGATGTGGCACCCGCCGGGTGGCCCGGGTGTACGTGTCGATTCCCATGCCTATACCAACTACTTTGTGCCCCCGAATTACGACTCCATGATTGGCAAGATCATCGTCCATGGAGACACCCGTGAGCAGGCATTGGCGCGTATGCGCACGGCGTTGGGCGAGACCGTGATCGAAGGCATCAACACCAATATTCCGTTGCACCGCGAACTGATGGTGGACGCCAAATTCATGGGGGGTGGCACCAATATCCACTACCTGGAAGAATGGCTGAGCCAGCACAAGCGCTGATCGCAGTGCGGCCCGTTGCAGTCAGGTGTTGGCGATGTTCGAGTTAAGCCTGCAGTGTCCGCAAGACCAGGTCGAGACGGTCGCCGATGCGCTGGAGGCTCTGGGCGCGCAAAGCGTCGGGGTGGAAGACGCCGATGCACTCACTGCCGCCGAGCAAGCCTTGTTTGGCGAACCGGGACTGGTGCCTGAGAAGATCGGCTGGAAACACTCGCATATCCGGGCACTTTTTCCGTCGCACGCGCAGGCACACGAAGCGCTGCAGATACTTTCAGCGCAGGATTTTTTCGCCGAGTGCCACCAGGCGGGTGTCACCGGGGTGCCAGAGCAGGACTGGGTTCGACTGACGCAGACTCAGTTTGCGCCGGTATCCATCACCCCGGAGTTCTGGATCGTGCCGACCTGGCACGAACCCCCCTCGCAAGCCCGCAGAGTGATCCGGCTCGACCCCGGGTTGGCTTTCGGCACTGGGACCCATCCCACCACGTGGTTGTGCCTGCGCTGGATAGCGCAAACAAGCGCGCACAGCGCTTTGGGTCGGGTGCTTGACTACGGCTGCGGCTCCGGCATCCTGGCCATCGCTGCTGCGCTGCATGGCTCCAACGAGGTGGATGCAGTGGACATTGATAGTACAGCGGTCGAGGCAGCGCGGCTGAACGCCCTCGCCAATCGGGTCACCATCCACAGCGGCACGCCGGAGCTGGCGTCAGAGCGTTACGACACCGTGCTTGCCAACATTCTGGCGACGCCGCTCAGGGTGCTGGCGCCGCTGCTGTGCGCGCGGATTGCGCCGGGCGGTCGCCTGGTGCTGGCAGGCATTCTGGAGCGGCAGGCCGACGAACTGGTCCAGGCGTATGCACCCTACGTTCGACTCAAGGTTACGGCTTCGCTGGACGGCTGGATTCTGATGACTACCGACGCCTGAGCGCACGGGCCCCCCACTACAATCGCTCGGCAATGAGCCTGATCACCCGATGTCCTGCATGCGAGACGATGTTCAAGGTCGTGCCGGACCAGCTTCGCATCTCCGAGGGCTGGGCACGCTGCGGGCAATGCGGCGAGGTTTTCGACGCATCGCAGCAGCTGGTTGCAGACCGGCCGCCTGATCCGCCAGGGGTAGCGCCTTCTGCACCAGCACCAGCAGCAGCCCCAGCACCAGAGGTAACTGTAGAGGCGCTTGCGGCAGTAGCGCCGGACCTGGTCCTCCCGGAACCCCCTCCTCCTTCCTTCCAGCCTGATTTCGCCAGCCCGGTGTGGGCCGAGACCGATCCGCCAGATGCTCCTGCGCCGCAGGTCGCAGCGGAGCCGCCGCCTGCTGCTCCACGCACAGCGGCAACTCCTGACATTCCCATTCCCATCCCCGCACGCTCCAGCGCAGCCGAGACCGGGTTCATGCCCACGCAGGCCGAGGGCGATACGCAAGACCTATCCTTCATGCGGAATAGCAACAAGCGGTCGATCTGGCGCAGCCCTGCCGTGCGAGCGGTGTTGCTCCTGCTCATTGTGCTGCTGCTGGTAGCCCTCGCGCTGCAGGTCTTGCGGCAGGAGCGTGACCGTGTGGTGCTGATCCAGCCATCAGCACGGCCGTTGGTACAGGCGTTATGCAAATGGTCAGGGTGCGAACTGGGACCGGTGCGTCAGATCGATGCCATCGTCATTGAAAGCTCTTCTTTCACCCGCGTGCGTGGTGAGAATTACCGCCTGGCCTTTTCGCTCAAGAACAATTCGGCACTCGATCTGGCCATGCCGGCCATTGAGCTGGCGTTGACCGATGCGCAGGACCAAGCAGTGCTTCGGCGTGTGATTGTGCCGCCCGAGTTTGGAGCTGCCTCCAGGCTGCTGGCCGCAGGTTCGGACTGGAACAGCGGCCTGTCGCTGAACGTGAAAGCGCCTGACGGCAGCGACCGGATCGCCGGTTACCGGTTGCTTGCTTTTTATCCCTGACCCCTGACTAGAAGAATCCATGGCTTCCATTATTTGCGGTTCGCTGGCGTTTGACACCATCATGAATTTTGAGGGTCGTTTTGCCGACCAGATCATGCCGGACCAACTGCACATTCTCAACGTGTCTTTCCTGGTGCCGTCGCTGCGGCGCGACTTCGGCGGTTGTGCCGGCAATATTGCCTACAGCTTGAAGTTGCTGGGCGGCACGCCCTTGCCCATGGCGACCATCGGACAGGATGGGGGCGTCTATCTGGAGCGCTTCAAGCAACTGGGAATCGGTGACGAGTTTGTGCGCACCATCGCCGACGCCTACACGGCGCAGGCGATGATCATCACCGACATGGACAACAACCAGATCAACGGCTTTCATCCTGGCGCGATGGAACAGGCATGGCAGACGCAGGTACTGGCGCGCGACGACATCAAACTTGGCATCATTGCACCCGATGGACGCGACGCCATGCTGCAACACGCCGCGCAGTTCGCCGCCGCCGACATACCGTTTGTATTTGATCCGGGTCAACAATTGCCGCGTTTTGACGGTGCCGAGCTGCGCAACTTTGTCGAGCAGGCGAGTTGGGTTGCGGTGAACGACTACGAAGGAAAAATGCTCAGCGACAGGACCGGTTGGGACACCGCCGAGATTTCGCGCCACGTACGGGGCCTGATTGTCACGATTGGTGCCATGGGCAGCGAAGTGTGGGTGGATGGTCAGAAAACCCATGTGCCGGCGATCCCGGCCGCTGCCGTCGTGGACCCGACCGGTTGCGGGGATGCGTACCGCGGTGCGCTGCTGTTCGGCCTGGAGCAAGGCTGGCCACTTGAGCGCTGCGCCCACCTTGGCAATCAGCTGGGTTCGATCAAGATTGCGCAGCGCGGCCCGCAGAATTACC
>JANOCN010000665.1:0-2122 GCA_031412185.1 Betaproteobacteria bacterium
CAGTGCCGGGCTTGCCGTCGCTGCCCGACGTGATGCGTGGAGAGGAGGTGCAAATCTTCGGCGCGATGCAGCACACCGGCAAGCGCGACGGCCTGTTCCTGTTGCCGGGTACCCACAGCAAGTGGGCGCAGGTACAGGATGGCCGGGTGACCGGTTTTCGAACCTTCATGACCGGCGAATGGTTTGCGCTGCTGGCCCGGCACTCGTTGCTGGCCAAATCGATTGCGCCCGACGCACCGTTGGACGCAGCTGCTTTTGCCAAGGGGGTGCTGGTGTCGCGCCAGGGCACTGGCCTGCTGCATAACGCCTTCAGCACGCGCACGCTGTCGCTGTTTGGCCGCATGGATGCCGCAGAACTCGGCAGTTACCTGTCGGGCCTGGTTATCGGCGAAGAGTTGCAGGCGCAGACCTTGCAACCCGGTACCGGTGTGGTGCTGGTGGGTTCTGCCGCCCTTACGCAGCGTTACGCTCAAGCGTTGGCACTGCACGGCGTACCATCCGAGGTGCTGGGCGCAGAGGCCACGTGGGCCGGAATACACGCGCTGGCCAAACAACTTCCAACATCGCCGGAACCGCCATGACCCCGATCCAGAAATTCGCCCGCGCCGCAGCCGAACTGCCCCTGGTAGCCATCCTGCGCGGCATCACGCCTGCCGAGGCACCCGTGATCGGGCGCACGCTGGTGGACGCCGGATTTGTCTTGCTGGAAGTGCCGCTCAACTCTCCCCAACCGCTGGACAGCATTGCACAACTCGCCCAGCACCATGCGCACCAGCTGGTGGGTGCCGGCACGGTGCTCACGCCAGCGCAGGTGCGCGACGTACACGCCGCCGGTGGGCAACTGGTGGTGTCGCCCAACTTCGATGCCGGGGTGGTCCGCGAAGCGATGCGCCTGGGCATGGTATGCCTGCCCGGCGTCGCCACACCCACCGAGGCTTTCGCTGCGCTGGCAGCCGGTGCGCATGGGCTGAAGTTGTTTCCGGCAGAAATGGCGTCGCCAGCCGTACTCAAAGCCATGTTGGCCGTGCTGCCAGCGGGAACGGCGGTATTTCCGGTCGGCGGTATCACGCAGGGCAATATGGCTCCCTGGCAAGCGGCTGGCGCAAAAGGTTTCGGCATCGGCTCGGCCTTGTACAGCCCCGGCAAAAGCGCGGCGGCAGTGCGCGAACACGCGCTGAACTTCGTCGCTGCATACAAGGCTGGTTGCATGCGGGACGATGCGAAGTCATGAGCCTTGGGGCTGGACCCAGGGCGTCTGCCGTAGCCCTTGCTAGCCGACTTCGTCGCCTGCTGGTGCTGTCGGGCCTTGGTGCTGCGCTCGGGCCGCCCGCGCACGCTGCCAATGCTGTCGGCAGCCCGTCGGCGCCTGGCCTGCCCGGCGCGATGCGGTTCCCGCGCGACCATGGCAGCCACCCAGAGCAACGCATCGAATGGTGGTACATCACCGGCCACTGCACTAGCGGTAGTGGCGCAGGACAACGCGTGTTCGGCTTTCAGCTCACGTTTTTTCGCGCACGCGTCGACAACACGCAGGCCATGCAGTCGCGTTTCGCCGCACGGCAACTCCTGTTCGCGCACGCCGCCATTACTGACGTACGCGGCAAACGTTTCCGGCACGACCAGCGAATCGCGCGACAAGGTTTTGATGTGGCGCACGCTGACGAACGGGACACGGCGGTGCGCCTGCGCGACTGGTCGCTCACACGCCAGGGCAGCGGCTATGTGGCGCGTATTGCGGCGTCCGACTTCGCGCTCAACCTGGACTTCACCGTAACCCAGAGCCCGCTGCTGCAAGGGAGCAATGGGCTGTCTCGCAAGGGACCCGATCCCGAACAGGCGAGTTATTACTACAGCCAGCCGCAACTGGGTTTTGGAGGCACGATTCAGCTTGGCAGCGAACGTTTTGCCGTGGCGGGTGTTGGTGGACGCGACGCCAACGCAAGCTACGCACCGAGTCAAGGTGCGGCCTGGCTGGACCATGAGTGGAGCGATGGCCTGATGCACCCAACCGCAGTGGGTTGGGACTGGATCGGCATGAACCTGTTCGACGGCAGCAGCTTGATGGCGTTCCAGATGCGCGACAAGGCAGGCAGCGTATTGTGGGGCGGCGGGTCGTCGAGGC
>JANOCN010000666.1:0-1552 GCA_031412185.1 Betaproteobacteria bacterium
CGCTCCAGGTCGCCCCGCTGCTCAAAACGGTCGCGCAGTAGCTGCGACTGCTGGTGCGCCCACGGCCACGCGAACAGTGCCAATAGCACGATCACCAGCAGGATCGGCCAGACAAAACGAAACAGCGGCCGCACAAAACTCCCCAGGCCGCGCCCGCTCGAGAACCAGATCACCATTTCACTGTCGCGGTACATACGCGAAAGAGTGCCAACGATCGAGACGAAAAGGCTTAGCGTAAGAATGGTTGGCGCATGGCCCAGCACGGTGTAGCCCAGCACCATCATCACCTCTGCGGGGTCGACACTTCCGCGGGTTGCGAGCCCCAGCGTGCGTATCAAAAGCATGGTCATCACAATCGTCGCCAGCACGACCACCGTGGCACCAAAGGTGCGGCCCATTTCCTTGCGGATTGAAGAATGGAATAACATCGGATCGAAGGAAACTGCGGTTTCGCAGCACAACGTCGTGCCTGCGTGCCGGAGTTGACCAAAAAACGGAACAGATCGCACAGTACCCGGCTTTTGCCCGGGTCGTGAAGCAACCAAAACGCAATTATGAACTTTGAACTCGACCGGATTGATTTGGCGAATGCCGCCACCCAGAAATGTGATGCCCTGATCGTATTGGTACCGAAGTCTTTCAAGTCTGCGGGCGGCGTGATCGCCGAGTTGATTGCTGGTGCACTCAAGGCGGGCGACCTCGATACCAAAGGGGGCAAGCTGCTGCATGTGTACCAGCCAGCGGGGGTGACGAGCACGCGGCTGATCCTGGCCGGGTGCGACGACGCTTCGGTGCGCCAGGTTCGGCTGGCACTTGCAGCCGCAGCGGGGATGGCCAAATCCTGTTCCGCAAAAAAAGTTGTTGTATGTTTCGGCTGGGCCGCGCCAGCAGATGCGGTGCATTGTGCGGTGGTGTCAGTTGCCGAAGCGACCTATGTCTACACCACGACAAAATCGCGCCCGGAAGGCCGGACCCTGACCCATCTTGTTGTGGGTGTAGCCGACACCGCCGGCGTGCGAACCGCCTTCGATCACGCCGTGGCTGCAGTCCTGGGTGTGGAATTCGCGAAAGAGTGGGCAAACCGACCGGCCAACTACGCTACGCCGTCGATGCTGGCACTGGCGGCCAAGGGGCTGGCCAAGATGCCACGCATCAAGTGCCAGGTGCTGGGCCCGAAACAGGTGGCAAAACTGGGTATGGGCGCATTCATGGCGGTGGCCAGAGGCTCGGAACAGGAACTGCGGTTCGTGGTTCTTCGCTATGAAGGGGCCGCCAAGTCGACAGCGCCGGTGGTGCTGATTGGCAAGGGCATCACGTTCGATACCGGGGGCATCTCGATCAAGCCGGCCGCTGAAATGGACGAGATGAAATTCGACATGTGTGGAGCCGCCAGTGTGCTTGGCGTTTTCCGCGCGCTGGCTGAACTCAAACCGGCGATCAACGTTGTAGGTTTGATCCCGAGCTGCGAAAACATGCCGGACGGACGTGCGGTCAAGCCTGGCGACGTGGTCACCAGCATGAGCAGGCAAACCATCGAGATACTGAATACCGA
>JANOCN010000667.1:0-6033 GCA_031412185.1 Betaproteobacteria bacterium
GGGGTGGTGTTGTTAGTGCTCACCGTCCTTCTGATCGGGGTGGCGTCGAAGTTGTTCCGCAGGGATGGGGCCTTCGGGCACCACGGTGCCTGATGCGCTGGCTAAAGCACCCGGTTACCGATACCCAGATCACACGCGGCGCGCGGCTGTGGCTGCTTGCTACGGCGGTGCTAGTGATTGTGTTTCTGGTGATCCCCACACTGCTGGTAATTCCCATGTCGTTCTCCAACGCGCAATACCTGGAGTTCCCACCCCGGCAATGGTCGCTGCGCTGGTACCATAGCTATTTCAACTCCACGTCCTGGATGCAGGCCACCGCCACCTCGCTCAAGGCCGGCTTGCTCACGGCGCTGTTTGCGACACCGCTGGCCACCATGGCGGCGTACGGCCTGCACCAGACCCGTCTGCGCCACGCCAACCTGCTCACGCTGCTGCTGCTCACGCCTATCGTGGTGCCGGTGATCCTGATCGGCATCGGCGTGTTTTACGCTTACGTCAAACTCAAACTCGTCAACACCATGCTGGGGCTGGTGCTGGCGCACAGCATGCTGGCGATCCCGGTGGTGATGCTGGTGGTGGGCTCGGCCCTCAAGACCTTTGACATGGACCAGGAGCTGGTGGCGCGCAGCCTGGGGGCCTCGCGCTTGAAGGCGTTCCTGATGGTCACGCTGCCGCAGATCCAGTTCTCGGTGGTCACCGGTGCCGTGCTGGCATTCCTTACCTCCTTCGACGAGATCATCGTCTCGCTGTTTGTCTCGGGCGGGGACAACTCCACCCTCACCCGCAACATGTTCAACGCGCTGCGCGACCAGGTGGACCCGACGATAGCGGCCATCTCCACACTCATCATTGCGGTCACCACTTTGCTGCTGGTGTTTACGCAGTTTGTGGGCCGGCCCAAGTCAACGCAACTTTGAACCTCGCGCACGCCGAAACTCGCGGTTCGCCGAGACCAAAGAGGATGCTGGGCCGGGCGCGGATTCGCAAGGTGCCGGGCCAGTATCCCTCGACCGCAGTCATTCTGGCGCGGATGTCGAATCCGCCCGTTCCCAATCGTCGTAAGGCTGGAGCGAGAATATTCCACAACCCCACCCAAGGAGCCCCAACATGAAATTCATGGTCCTGATCAAAGCCGACCACAACAGCGAAGCCGGTGTGATGCCCAGCGAACAGCTACTTGCCGAGATGGGCCGGTTCAACGAGGAGCTGGTCAACGCCGGTGTCATGTTGGCCGGTGAGGGCCTGCACCCCAGTGCCAAGGGGGCGCGGGTTCGTTTCGCGGGCCAGAGCCGCACCGTGGTTGACGGGCCGTTCGCCGAGACCAAGGAACTGGTCGCCGGGTTCTGGCTCTGGAAGTGCGCCTCGCTGCAGGAGGCAATAGACTGGGTCAAGCGCTGCCCCAACCCGATGCCGGGCGAGACCGAGGTCGAGATACGGCAGGTCTTCGAGGCCGAGGACTTTGGCGAAGCCTTCACACCCGAGTTGCGCGAGCGGGAAGAGCGGCTGCGAGCGCAGCTAGGCGGTTCGGCTTAGCGGGCGCGATGGTGCCCGTTCAATAAGCCCCAAACAACACATCCATCGCTGCGATTATGGTGCCGCTTTGAGGGGCCAGATTTACAAGCGGCTTTTTTAACTCCGCGCAGGGAACCGCCGCCAGCGCTGCGGTGTCGAGCACTACTTTCTTTCCGGCAATCTCGAACCCAGGATTCAGGTCCCGCATGGGCAGGGGTACCGCGCCAGCGGCAGCCCTTCTTGCCCGATACGGGCGTTGTAGGCGTCGATCGCGTCCTGGTTTTGGTCGTTCCAGCGCTCCCAGTAACGGCGCTGTACCTCTGCGGTCAGAAAGCTGTCTACGGTCTGCGAGAGATTCATGCCAAGTTCCTTGGCAAGCGCAAGGGTGCGCGCATTGATCGACAGGTTGACCGGGCGTTTGGCAACGTCAGACGTACTTTTCATAGAATTCTTCGATGGGGGTTTAAGTGTGGGCACCGTCTATGTGCATGCTAGCATGCACAGGAATTGCGAGCGCCCAACGCACGGGCTTTCGGCATGTGAACACCATCACCATTCCCGTCATCGACATTGCCGCTCTCAGCGAAGGCGACGCCAACGCCCGCGCCGCCGTTGTGCGCAAGATCGGCGCCGCCTGCCGCGGCATCGGCTTTTTCGCTATCACCGGGCATGGCGTACCGCAAGCCGATATCGACAACGCCTTTGCCGCCGCACATGCGGTATTCGCGCTGCCGGCCGCTTCCAAGCGCGAACTCGCCATTGGCACGCATGGCCATAACCGTGGCTACGTGGGGCTGGGAGTGGAAGCGCTGGACGAGAAAGCCGTGCCCGACCTCAAGGAGGCGTACAACCTGATCTGGACCGACGACGCCACGCGCCCCGCCAATGTGTGGCCACCGATCCAGGGCTGGCGCGCGCGGGCGCAGGCCTACTTTAATGCCGTGCTGGCCGTGGGCCAGCGCCTGCACAAAGCCTTTGCGCTCGATTTGGGGCTGGAGGAGACTTTCTTCGATGACAAGGTAAACGCACCGATGGCGACGCTGCGCTTCCTGCACTACCCGGTGGCCCCCGGCGCGGACGCACCACGCGGGCAAGCGGGCGCTGGCACCCACACCGACTACGGTAACGTGACGCTGCTAGCAACCGACGGCGTCGCCGGCCTGCAGGTGTGCACCCGCGACGGTGCATGGATCGACGTGCCGACGATTGCCGGGGCATTTATCTGCAATATCGGCGACTGCCTGATGCGCTGGGCCAATGGCGTGTACGTGTCCACCCCGCATCGCGTGTTGCCGCCAGCGCGGGAGCGCTACTCGATCGCGTTCTTTCTGGACCCGAACCCAGAGGCGCTGGTAAGTGCCATTCCATCCTGCGTGGCAGAGGGGGCGGCACCGCAGCACCCGCCCATCACCGCCGCAGACTACCTGCAAGAGCGGTTCGCAGCCACGTACGCCCAGTAGCGATCTATCGTCCTGACATTTTGATTGGTCATCGATCAATTTTGCAAGAATGGAGAACTTCTGAATCCAGCGCGGCGTTTGCTGCGTAAACCGTTTGCCACTGGTCTTTTCGGCCGGGGTGCGGTGCGCTATGATCTCGCGCGTCGATATTTTTCAACCATTTTCAGGGATCCGATCATGAATCTTTCCGCCTCTCGGCGTCTGAATGCAGCCGCTGGTTTGACCGCTCTGGCCACCGCAGTCGCCGGTTTGTTGGCCGCCCCGTCGGCGCAAGCCGAAACCCTGGTAGGCCTCACCACGACCAATGCACTCGTGACATTCGACAGTGCCACACCCGGGCAAGCAGGTGCGGCGATGAACATCACCGGGCTGACAGGCATAAACGAACGCATTCTGGGCATCGACCTGCGCCCGGCAACTGGCACGATTTATGGGTTGGGAAGCGCCGGTAACCTGTACACCCTCAATTCGTTGACTGGCGCGGCCACGTTTGTAGCCGGCCTGATGGCTGACCCGGCGGATAGCACGAACCCCTTCGCCGGCTTGTCGGGCACATCGTTCGGTATCGATTTCAACCCTACCGTCGACCGTCTGCGTATCACCAGCAACAGTGGGCAGAACCTGCGCATGAATGTGGCCACCGGCAACGTCACCACCGACGGTGCCCTGAACGGCGCAGCGACGGGCATTGCAGGGTCGGCCTACACGAACAACGACAACAACGCGGCAACCGGGACAACGCTGTTCGGCATTGACGCGGCCAGCGACATGTTGTACTCCCAGATACCACCGAACAATGGCACGCAGGTGGCAGTTGGCGCTCTGGGCGTAGACACCACCGGTGTGCTTGGTTTTGACATCAGTGGAACGACCGGCATCGCCTACGCATCTCTCACCAACGGCGACACGTCCAAGAGCAGCCTGTACACGATCAATCTGGGCAACGGCTCGGCCACGCTGGTGGGTGCGTTTGGACTGGGTGGCAACACGGCCGTTGCCCCTCCCCTGCTGGACATTACGGTGGCTGCCATCCCGGAGCCCGGGACTTACGCCATGATGGCGGCCGGTCTGCTGTTGCTGGGTTCGGTGGCGCGACGCCGCAAGCAACGCTGATCTTTGCGCGTCGGCCAGGGCGGGCGGGCCACGCCCTGCATGGCTGGGCCAAAGCTAGCTGACACAAGTTATCGGGCGGGCGGTGTGTTGGCGGTAGCTTGCCCATACCGCGCATCTATCCTCGCGCGGCTGCGCGGGTCGATATTGACCCGTGCCAGCTTGCCCTGGACGTGTGGCAATGCCAGCAGCCGGGGATCCATTACCCTGAACCACAGTGGCGGCATGTAAGCCAGCGGAAACATGCCAAAGTAACCACTTGGTAACTGCGGCACCTGCTCGAAGTGGCGCAGCGACTGGTAGCGGCGCAGCGGATGCGCATGGTGGTCGGAATGGCGTTGCAAGTGGAACAGCACCAGATTGGTGACCAGGTGGTTGGTGTTCCACGAATGGTGCGGCCGGGGCGCTTCGTAACGCCCATCGGCCAGCCGCTGGCGCAACAAACCATAGTGCTCCACGTAGTTGGCCGATGTCAGCTGCCACCAGGCGACCAGGTTGTGGATCGCAAGAAACGGCAGCATGACCCAGCCAAACGCAGCAACCAGCCCTCCTTGCAGCACAGCAGAAACAGCATACGACTGCAGCATGGTGTTGTGCATGCTCCACGATGACCGGTCCTCCCGGTGCAGGCGCTGGGTTTCCAGTTGCCAGGCTCGGCGAATACCGCCGGGCAGCTCCCTCCAGGCGAATCGGTAAATGTTCTCACCCATACGCGCGCTCGCGTGGTCCTCGGGTGTGGAAACCCAGCGGTGGTGGCCGCGCACATGTTCCACCGTGAAGTGTCCGTAGGCCGGCACCGCCAGCACCAGGCGCGCCAGCCATTGTTCGGCGACTGTCGGTTTGTGCCCGAGTTCATGGCCGGTGTTGATGCCCAGCCCAGACCCAGCGCCCGCTACATAGGCCAGCAGCACCAGTGCCCACCACGACAGGGCTTGCGTTCCCGCCCACCAGGCACATCCAATGAGTGCCACAAAATGCAGCGGCACGGTGGCCCAGGTCAACCAGCGGTAATAGGCGTCTGCCTCCAGCTGCAGCACGATCACCTCGGGCGGGTTGTTTCGGTCTTCCCCTATCAGCATGTCCAGCAGCGGCAGCAGGCCATAACTGATAACCAGCGGCAGTGCCAGTGCGATTTCGACACCGCTTACCGCATGGGCGGCCACACCCGCCAGCGGCAGCAGAGGGAACACGATCGACAGGCACCACCACCAGCGCTTGCGGTCGCGGTATTCGACCCGCCCGAGTTTCGGGTCAATGCAGACATGTAGTTTTGTCACGAATATTGGTGGCTACGTCGCATGCTCAAAAACTGGATGAGGTCCGGCCCACATGGCGTTTTGCGCGGCGGGCCAGTTACAGTCTACGCGTCGCATCCCCATTCTCAGACGTCTGCCACGGCAATATTTGAAGACCCGTCGAAATACCGAAATTAGGTATTAACGTACCTATAATGGGTATTTAATGGTATCCAAAAAACCCCTCGATGCGCTATTTTCGCCCGCAGAGCAGCGGCTCTTGGGCTGCGTTCTCGTCCATCCCGAGCGGGACCACGGCATGCTCGAACTGCTGGCCATTATGGGCAACAGTCGAAGTGTCGGCAGTGCCGTAATTCAGCGTTGGGGCGATGCTGGGCTGCTGGGCGAACGGCGCGTCGGCAACCAGCGGCGTATTTGGGCAAATCGGCACTTCCTTCTATACCCCGAGCTTCGGCGTATGGTACTCAAAACTGTCGGTCTTGCGCAGCCGCTGGCTAACGCGCTTTTGCCGCTTGCCAGCCGGGTATCCGACGCCTTTGTATTCGGCTCGCTAGCCATCGGAACCGACACCACCGAGAGCGATATAGACCTCGCCATTGTGGGCAACATCACCTTGTTTGACGTATCTCCGTTGCTGGACCCCGTGCAACTTGAGTTAGGGCGGCCTATTCATGCCAACATCTACAGTAGCGCCG
>JANOCN010000668.1:0-7834 GCA_031412185.1 Betaproteobacteria bacterium
CGCCATGACACACAAAAAACGTTCAAGCACCGAGCACCCGGTTCTTTCCCGCGCGTTTGGCGGTGTACATCGCCTGGTCCGCGCGCTTGATGGCAGCCGCCCCGTCCTCCTCCGGCCCGACCTGCGCCACACCGGCGCTGAACGTGATCAGGATCTTCTCTACCCCAGCCAGAAAGAACCGCTTGGTGAGTTCGCGCTGCAAGCGGGTCATGGCCTCGATACCGCTTTCCAGCGCGGTGTCGGGCAGCAAAAACACAAACTCCTCACCACCATAACGCGCCAACGTATCCTGCGGGCGCATGCACTCGCGCGCCACCTGCGCCAGATGGGCCAGCGCCTGGTCGCCGGTGTTATGGCCGAGGCTGTCGTTTATCTTCTTGAAGTTGTCGATGTCGAGCAGCGCCATGCACAGCGGGGTTTCCTTGCGCCGCATGTTCGACACCTCGCGGCTTAGCGCTTCGTCCAGCCCCTTGCGGTTGAGTGCGCCGGTCAACGGGTCGTGGCGTGCCTGGGCGCTGACCCGGTCCAGCTCCATATGCAGCTTGACGATTTCTGCCTCGGTGGTCTGGGCACGTTCCCGCATGCCATGCAACTCATTGCGGGCGCTGAGTGAGTCGCTGGCCATGGTGCGTGTGGCACGCACCACCTCCTTGAGCACCGGGGTGATCTCCTCAAAGCTGCGCGCCTGTTCGATCAGCTTGGCGTGTTCTTCCATTTTGCCGCCGTAGGCGCTCGTGGAGTCAGTCATCAGCGACAGGCGTTCAATAAAGGTACCCAGCATCAGGCGCATGGCCTCCTGTGCTTCAACCGCGCGGCCCTTGGCCTCGGCCTGTTTGAACATCACATCACGCAGCCTGCGCTCAACGTCGTCGAGCCTGCGCAGGGTTATCGGAGGCACCGTCGCACTCATCAAGGCTTCGACCTGGCCCTTGAGCCAACGGTCGTCCAGACTCAGTTCGCTGATGTTCTCCATGATCAGGCGAAGCAGGTGCAAAAGCGTGGTCTTTATCTCCGCCTGATCCTCAGCCGCAAACGAGACCCGGTGGCTGAAAGTGCTCAACATCTGCTTCACAAGCACCAAATCGGCTGCGGGCTGGCGCATCAACTTCAGCAGGTCCTGCGTCTGCTCGGCAAATCTGGCGTCGTCCGTTCCCAGCGCAGGCCTGGCAAATTCGATCAGGCGGGCTATCTGCTCCAGGAAGTCAGCCGTCAGCGGCGCGGCGATGGTAGCGCCGGGCGAGGCCTCTGCTGCCGGTAAGGTGCTGGTGCCCGCCAATGCGCCGAAGCCTGACTGAGCGTCCGACGGGCCCCGCGGGCTGAAGCTACCGTATGCCACCAGCGCCTCGCGCACAGCGTCCCAGCTGCGCTGGCTGACTGCGGACTCCAGCAGGCCGCGCTGCTTTTGCTGGCCCGGCGTGATGGCTGGCAGGCTCTGGACAATTTTGCGCAATTGCTCGAGCGGAAATGGCGGCGGGTTAGGTACACCCCCGATCTCATTGAAAACCTCCTGGTAGTTGGCCGGCGTTGGTGCCAGCTTTCTGACGATCAACTGCTTCAGCGTCTCGCGCGCCAATTCAGGCACTGTCTTCTCGCCCATCTTGTCATCCTTCAGTTTGCCAACCCCATGCCCAGAAACCGCTGCACCTCGCGCACGGTCTGAACCGGGTCCTCTTCGTGCGGCACGTGCCCCAATCCTTCAAATACCACCAGTCTCGCACCCGCAATGTCGTGTACAAAGCGTTGCCCGGACTGTACCGGGATCAGGCGGTCCAGCGCCCCCCATAAAACCAGCGTGGGCTGTGTGAGCCTCTTGATGCTTTGCGAACTGTCGGCCCTCACCAGATCAATCCGGTAGCCCAGCGCCTGCCGATTGCCGCTACGCAGCGCCATATCGTAATACCGGTCCACCAACTCCGGGGTCACTTTTGTGGGGTCCCCGTATACGTTACGCACGCTGTTCTGCACCAGACCGCGAGGCAGCAGATACGCCAGCAGCCAGCGCGCACTCCTGTTCTGTGCCAACCTGAATGCCAAAGGAACATCCTGCGGTTCTAACGCATAACCTCCGGCGTCCACCAGAACCAGCTTCTGCACCCGCTGCGGCATGGCCAGCGCACTGGCCCACGCGATCTGTCCACCGAGCGAGTTGCCGATCAGCACGCAGCGCTGGACCCCCAGGCGGTCCAGCAGCGCACCCGTAAAGGCCACATAACGCTGGATCGAATAGTCGTTGTCCGGTCTTGGCCCGGTAAGGCCAAACCCGGGCAGATCGAAGCGGATCACGCGGCGCTCCGGCTGCAGCGCCGCCGTCCAGGCGTCCCAGGTGTGCAGGCTGTCGGACGTGCCGTGAATCAATACCAGCGGCTGTGGGTCATCGCGGGGGCCCTCGTCGCGCACATGCACCTGCAGGCCATCGACCGCCAGAAACTGCGATGGTGCTTGCGCCCAGCGAACTTTGAGCTCTTCCAGCGATTTGTCCGGCGCCCAGACCGCGACCAGCCCGGCCAGTGCGAAAAACACCGCTCCCGCGAAGAGCAGCAGCAGGGATCTCACAAACAGGCGCATTGCCAATACTGTAACCCTGGAAACTGCAAGGCGCCCCTTCGTTTGCCGCCGCTCTCAGGGCGTGCAGACCAGCCGAAGGTGGGTGATCTCCGACGGCACGCCGAAGCGTTTGGGCGGACCCCAGTAACCGGTACCGCGGTTCGTATAAACCCACAAGCCCTGCAGGCGGTTCAGGCCTGCGGTGAACGGTTGCTGGAACCGCACAAAGTGGTTCCACGGCCAGATCTGGCCACCATGGGTATGGCCGGACAGCTGTAGCTGGAAGCCCGCCTGCTGCGCCATAGCAGCGCTGCGCGGCTGGTGTGCCAGCAGAAGCCGTGTCACCACATGCGCTGGCGCACCCCGCAATGCCGCCACGGGGTCGCTGCGGTGCGATTCCATGAAGTGGTGGGCGCTGAAGTCGGTCACGCCCGCCACCACCAGCGGGGTGCCGGGCGACGCTCCGTCGCCGCCCAGCGTATGGTGCAACACCACATGCTGGTTCAACAGCACCTGAATGCCAAGTCGGCGCAACTCGTCAATCCATGCCGGGGCACCGGAGTAGTACTCATGGTTGCCGGTCACAAAAAAGCTGCCGTGGCGCGACTGCAGCTCGGCCAGTGGCGCTATGTGGGAAGCCAGTTCGGGAACGGTACCGTCCACCAGGTCTCCGGTGATCGCCACCATGTCGGCGTCCAGCGCATTGACACGCGCCACAATGCGCCGCAGGTAGTGGCGGCGGATCGTCGGGCCGATGTGCACGTCTGAGATCTGGGCCACGGTAAATCCGTGCAGCGCGGCCGGCAAACCGGGAATCGGTACGTCCACCTGCACCACTCTGGCGGTACGCCGGGCGCCCCAGAACCCCCAGACGGTCGCCACCAGCGCCAGCAGGGGCACCGCAGCAGCACTGACCCCCTGCACCAGGTCCAGCGACAGATAGTCGGACCCGGCCAACTGCGCCATCACAGCCAGCAGACCCGTGGCGACCAGCACAAAGTCGCGCAAGACCGTCAGCACGAATAGCGACGAAAACAGGCCCATACACAATAGCCCCGACCAAACGATGCTGACCACCAGCGGCGTTTGCGCCCGGCGGCGCTGCAGGCGGAATGCGGTTGGCATAAGAACCACGGACACCAGCAAAAGTGCAGCAAACAGCCAGCCGCTGGCGGGCCATCCGTCCAGAACCGCCAAAGCCGGTATGACACGCCAGCCCACCCAGGCGTGCAGCGCAAGCAGAATCAGGCTAATGGGCACAAACGGCATCAGCCCAGCTTAGCTGCTTCCAGGCCCGGGATATGCGAACGCCGCAGGAAAGCCCCGAGAATGTTGCGCTCGCGCGCGGTCAGCGGGCCCTCGCCCGTCGCCGCGCTGCGACAACGCTCGATACGCCAGATCACGCGGTCGTAAATCTCTTCGCGGTTACACACCTCGGCAAGTCGCCCGGTCTGGGGCCAGGTGATCTGGCAGTCGTCGGACACGACCACCAGCACGTCGAGCTCGAGCCGGTCGAAGAACCCCTTCTGACGTACCCGCTGGTCCAGATAAGACTTGAACAACAAGGCCTGCACATAGGCGCTGGTGATTGGCGACCCCATGGCCTCCTGCACACCGTCGCCAACGCGCTGCCACTGGCCGTCGTTGTCTATCCTGACCGGCCCGGTGGTGTCGTCACGCTGCAGCACGATCAGGCCCCAGGGATGCAGCAACAGGTGGTCGACGCGGGCGATAGCACCGGCGCACAACAAGCGCAAGCCATTCAAGACATCTATCCCGTTGTGGCGCCGGAAGAAGCGGCGCAGGCAATAGGCTACCCGGTCGGCGGAGACGCGGGTGTTGAGCGCGTCCTCGCCACCATAACGGAAAGGGTCCAGCTCTTTCAAGATCATGACCGCGAGAACCCTCCCGTTCCTGCTACCTGCACGCAACCCTTTGCCGTGGTACGCCCTGGCGCGCCCTTACACCTTCACTTGGGCACCGTTTTCGAAAGTGGCCGATGCAGCGAACGCAAAAACTCGCCCAGCCGACGCCGCTCGGAGGAGGTCAACACCCCCGACACAGAAGCCGCGCGGCGGTACTGTGCCACGCGCTGTGTAACCCGCTCATGCACCAGGTCGGCATTGCAAACCTCCACCAGGGGACCAGTGGTTGGCCACTGTATGTTGGCGGTATCGGGTACCGCCACAAGAATATCCAGCTCAATCGCGTCAAAGAAGCCCTTTTGCTTCACGTTGGTATCCAGAAACGCTTTCAGCGACAAGGCGCGCAGGTAGGCGCGCGTGATCGGCGAACGCATCTCGGTCTGCGCGTTGTCACGCCAGCGCAGCCACTGGCCGTCGTCCTTGATCTGCACCCGCCCTACCAGGTTGTCCCGCTCCACAACCAGCAGTCCATAAGGGTGCAACAGCAGGTGGTCAACGTGCGTGACGGCATTGCCCGCGCCTACACGCAAGTAGTTCAATACGTCGATCTCCTCACTCTTGCCGAAAAAACGGCGCAGGTGGTAGGCCATCCGGTCCTGTGCAATCCGGCCGGCTATCTCGTCCGGGCTACGACCGTAAAACGGATCCAACTCCTTCAATACCATGGCATCCATTACCCCGTTGATCTGGAATCCGTCCCCAAACCACTTGGGAACCGATTCCGGCAATCAGATATTACCTGCGACTGCATCCCAGAGCGTGAGAGGCAATCCAATGCACCCGCATGAGACATCCCGTGTCAACCCCTGGCCGCTCCCAAGGCGCATTGCACCGCAGTGCGCAGGGCGAAGGTACACCAGTGCGCCGCCGTTAGCGGGCCAGCCGCCTGGTGGGCAGGTGTTTGGTGCAGAGGAACTGCGCCAGCCGCCTGCGCTGCTCCGGCACCAGCAATCCCGGCCCGACGCCCATGCTGCGGTATTGCGACACACACGCTTTGATGCGGCCGGGCACCTCGTCAATATTGCACACTTCGACCAATGCCCCCTTGCTCGGCCACCGGATCGATTCGGTATCGGGCACGGCCACCAGTACATCGAGCGCGACCCGGTCAAAAAAGCCCTTCTGGCGCACCTTCTTCTCCAGGAACGCTTTCAGCGACAGGGTCTGAAGATAAGCCTGCGTTACCGGGGAGTGGATAAGCTGGCTTGCCTGATGGTAGTGGCAGACCCAGCGCCCGTCCTCGCGCACCTCCAACGGTCCGTACACACTGGTGCTGTCCAGCACCAACATGCCGAACGGGTGCAGCAGCAAGTGGTCCACCCGCGTGACCGCTCCGCCGGTGGCGACACACAACTGGTTGAGCACATCCACGTCGTCGCTGTTGCCAAAGTAGTGCTTCAGGTAATACGGCATCTGCTCCTGCGCCGTGCGCCGGGCTATCGCGGAGTGGTCCTGCCGGTCGAGCGGGTCCAGCTCCTTGAAAATCATGGTGCCCCGGCTGCGCGCCTCGCCCGCACTGCCTGCGCCAGGCCCTGCAGCAGTGGAACGGTCTGCGGCATGCTGATGCAGGCGTCGGTCACCGACACACCGTGCTGCAGCGGCGTACCAGGCACGATGTCCTGGCGGCCCTCTTCGAGATGGCTCTCGGCCATCAAGCCGATGATGCGCCGCTCCCCGGCAGCTACCTGCCCGGCCACATCTGCGGCCACCTCGATCTGGCGCCGGTGCTGCTTGCTGCTGTTGGCATGGGAGACATCCACCATCACCTGCTCGCGCAAACCGGCCGATTTCAGCAAACCGCAGGCAGCAGCCACGTCAGCGGCGCTGTAGTTGGGCACCTTTCCGCCACGCAGGATCACATGGCAATCGCTGTTGCCACGGGTTTCGAACACGGCGGCCTGCCCCATCTTGGTCATGCCCATGAAAGCATGTTTGGCCGACGCCGCCTGAATCGCATCGGTGGCCACTTTCACGCCGCCGTCGGTGCCGTTCTTGAAACCCACCGGACAGCTCAGGCCAGAGGCCAACTGGCGGTGGCTCTGGCTCTCGGTCGTGCGGGCCCCAATGGCACCCCAGCTGACCAGGTCGGAGATGAACTGCGGGCTGAGCAGGTCGAGAAACTCGGTTCCCACCGGCAGGCCCAGCGCCAATATCTCCAGCAACAGCCTGCGCGCCATCTCCAGCCCCTCGTTGATGGCGAAGCTGCCATCCAGGTGCGGGTCGTTGATGTACCCCTTCCAGCCGACGGTGGTGCGCGGCTTCTCGAAGTACACCCGCATCACCACCAGCAGGTCGGCGCTCAGCGCATCGGCCTGCAACTTGAGCTGCCGCGCATACTCTATGGCCTGCGCATGGTTGTGAATCGAGCACGGCCCGACCACCACCACCAGCCGGTCATCCAGGCCCTGCAAAACCCGCGAGATCGCCACGCGGCTTTGCTCGACCAGCGCCAGCGCGGCTACCGGTACTGGCAACCACTCCTGCAGCAATGCAGGGGTAATCAACGGCCGGACCGCGCCGATACGCGTATCGTCGATACGTGTAGCGTCCTGCGTGGCCAGCGTGGTGGCAGGGGTGTGGGGGATAGTATTCATACACGAATTGTCGCGATTTTGCGGCCAGCGTCCAGCCCGCCATCGGCTGTAATACAAGGCTGCATGACCGAAGACGAGCGCGCCACAAATACGCCTGCCAAACCGCGACCCGGTGGCCTGACCGACCTGCTGCACGCCAGCCCGCGCCAGGCGCCGGTCACCCTGGCCCTGATGGCCTGCAATATCGGGGTGTTCGTCGCCATGCTGGTTTACGGCGCTGGCCTGTGGCATACCTCCAACGGCGTGCAGTTGGCCTGGGGCGCAAACTTCGGTCCTGCCACGCAGGACGGCCAGTGGTGGCGGCTTGGCAGCGCCATGTTCCTGCACTTTGGTGTTGTGCACCTGGCCCTGAACATGTGGGCGTTGTGGGACGTGGGGCGCCTGATGGAGCAGTTGCTGGGGCGTTGGCGGTTCCTGTTTCTGTACCTTGCCAGCGGTGTCTTCGGCAACCTTTTGTCGCTGGTAGTGCAGGGCAACCGGGCGGTATCAGGCGGGGCGTCCGGCGCGGTATTTGCGCTTTATGGCGCACTGCTGGTGTTTCTGTGGCGAGAGCGCCGGCAGGTGGACCGGGGCGAGTTTCGCTGGCTGTTTGGCGCGGCCCTGGTATTTACCGGTGCTGCACTGTTTATGGGTCAGGTGGTGACCGGCATCGTCAACGCTGCCCACGTTGGGGGGTTGGTCGCCGGGGCTTTGCTGGCACGCGTGCTGGCGCGACCCTGGACGGCACACAGCCCGCGTTCTTTCAGCGGGCGCTGGTTCGCAGCGGCATTG
>JANOCN010000669.1:0-3063 GCA_031412185.1 Betaproteobacteria bacterium
AAAAGCGGGTGCGCTCGAACACAGTCCATGACGTGGTCGTCAAACTCAACGACGGCAGCACCAAAACGGTCCGTTTCGAGGCCGACCCCGGTTTCAAGACCGGCAGCAAGGTCAAGCTGAGCGGCGATACGCTGGTGGCGAACGAGTAGCTGCTGCCGGCAAGCGGCTTTCAAGCTCGGTCACCACGTCGGCAGCCGAGGCTGCCGACTTCGGCGTGTGGGCATAGATATGCGCCGCGCGCTCTTTGCGGTCGAACCAGATCGCTTCCGCCGCCTGCTGCTGGGGCCTGTTCGCAGCCAGCCATACGATGGTGTCGGCACCCTGCGCGTGGGTGCGCAGTACCGACTTGAGCATGTCGCGGAAACGCGGCATCGAGCGCCCCACACTGGCCGTATCGACCCAGCCCGGGTGCATGCTGTAGAAGGCCCTGCCTTCATTCGAATACTTCTCGCGCCAGTACCGCGTGAGCATCACCTGGGCACGTTTGGACAACCCGTAGGCTCGCACGCCCAGATAACCTTCGCCGGTAATGTTCAGGTCTTTTGCCACCATCGCATGGTTGTACATGCCGCCGGACGAAACCTCTATCACCGTGGACTTGTCGCTCAGCAGCTTGCGGTCGAGCAAATCTCGGGTGAGAAGGTAGTGGCCCAGAATGTTGGTGGCGAAAGATGTCTCAAGCCCTTCCTTGGTGATGGTCTGGTCGCGCTTTTGAATGCCTACGTTGTTGACCAGAACATCGATGCGCGTGCCCCGCTTCTCAAGGCGGTCCAGCAGCGACAGAATGTCGGCCTGTAGCGAGAAGTCGGCCACCTCGACCTCGACTTTGCCGGGCCCTTTCGCCGATGCAGCAAACGCCTTGAGCTTGCCGAGGTCGCGCGCCACCGCGATCACGGTGGCTCCACCGGCAACAGCAGACCGCCCGGCCGAGCCACCGATACCTTCCGAGCCGCCGGTTACCAGCCAGGTCTGTCCGGCGAACTGACCTTTGACGCTACGCCAGAACAGCCGTCTTGCGTGGTAGCCCATCGCGCTGTAGCTCGGGGTGAAGCGGCAATAAAAGGTGATGATTTTCTTGAGGGGTGCATTGGCCATGGCTCACTCGCCCTTTCCCTGCGCGCGGCGCAGCTGGGCGAGATCGTAGTATTCGCGCCAGACCGAAATCAGCGGGCCGTCGAACTCCATGACACCGACGACCGGCACCGAGCGGCTCACGCCGTCGATCACCACTTCATCGGTGCGTTCAGACATTACGGCACCATCAACTACACCGACCCGATGCACGTGCAGCGTCACCACTTTGTTGGGTGCGGCCAGGCTCACCATGCGCTCGTAGAAAACTTCGCGCCCGACGATGGGCTCCTTCATCATGGACTGCAGCCTGCCGTTCGGCGTGAACAGATCGGCACACTTGCGCCATTGCTTGTTCTGCCAGCCACTCACCATCTCCCGGAACACCGCTAACTTCTGTTCGTCACTCAAGGTCGGGCTCATGGGCAAAATCCTTCTGGTCTGATGCTTGTTTTGCGGCTAGCGCACTGCGTTTCTATTCGCTGGCGGCTCACGTCGCGCACTGCGGAACAGGCGCGAATATAGGCACTCTGTCTGCCATGGCAAGAATTTTTCTGCCAATTTCTCGCTATGTGGGATAAGCTGGCTGTGCGTGTGCCGGTTCAGCCGCTCCAGGTAAAAGGAAGTACTTCGTGCATCAATTGCGCACCCAGCTCCCGGCGGCGCTGCGCAGACATGCGCGAGTTGATGGCGGCAATACTGATGCCTGCATAACTGTTGCTCGAAAGGCGAAAGCCACAGCCAACGCCGTTTGTCTCGTTGGTGCGGAAGTCGGGTACCTCGGCGAAACCGTTCTTGCGCGTAGCCCGCACCATACGAAGCAGTTTGTCCTCGGAAATTCCGGAGCGCACGTATTCCGCTGCGTGGCGCGCAAATGTGGTCGAGGTCTCGGCATCTGGCAACCCCGCCAGAATACATACACCCACCGAGCTGATGCCAAGCAGACGCCGTGTGCCCGGCTCCACGATGAAAGCCTTGATCGGGTATGGCCCTTCTTCTCGGTGCAGGCAAAGCGCATGGTCGCCACTGCGCACCATCAAAAACACGGTGTCGCCGGTCTGGCGGGCGATGCGCTGCAACACCGGCCGGAAGCGGTCAACCACCGGCACCATCCCGACCGACACCAGGCCCATCTGCATGGCCTCCATGCCCAGACGGTACAGCTTGGAAGGCGCGCCACGCTCCACGAATCCTTCTTCGAGCAGACATGCGAGCAACCGGTGCGCGGTTGACCGGTCCTGCCCGCTCTCGGCAATCAGCTCGCGCAGCCGCACGCCTTGGGGATGGTGGGCCCCCACCAGTTTCAGCAGGGTCAACACCTTGCTGGCACTTTGGGCGCCAGTAATTTTTGGTTTTTTCTCATCCATCAGGATTTTTTTTAATTAAATGTTTATGGGCAATCTTTTTCGCATTCTAATTCTGGACATGCAAGCGCTGACGCGCTTCTGGATACGACGAACTAGGGCTGAGCGCGGCGGTCAAACAGGAGACAAACGATGGCAAATCAGAGTCGGGGCACGTGGATCGCGCAATCGGCGTTGGCGCTCGCAGCGCTTTTGGGCGTGGCCATTGTGCAGGCGCAGGACTATCCAAACCGGAGCGTCAAGATCGTGGTTCCGTTCGCCCCCGGCGGTGGTGGTGACGTGCTGGGACGTCTGGTGGCGCAGAAGCTGGCCGATCAGTTCAAGCAAACTTTCATCGTGGACAACAAGCCCGGTGCCAGCAGCATCATCGCGACCGACCTGGTGGCCAAGTCGCCACCGGACGGCTACACGATTCTGCTCAACGTGCCGCTGATTGTGCAGACAGCCAGCCTGTACACCAAGCTTCCGTATGACCCGTTGACCGACCTCACGGCTGTGACCGACCTGGTCAGCTCACCGGTGTGGTTTGCCGTCGGTGCGGACAAAGTTCAGGCACGCACGCTCAAGGACTACGTGGAACAGGCCAAGGCACGCCCCAACGACCATGCTTACGCCTCCATCGGTGCGG
>JANOCN010000670.1:0-4350 GCA_031412185.1 Betaproteobacteria bacterium
TTTGCTCGCAGCAGCAAGAATGTTCGCTACCTCTGCCGCCACACTGAGCCTGTATTGCCAGGGCTTGAACCAGAGCAGCAGCGGCACCGCCAAGAACGCAGCGCTGATCAACCTGCATCTGGCCACGGCGCAGATCGGCAAACCCGGAGCGGGCCCGTTTTCGCTGACTGGCCAGCCTAACGCCATGGGTGGGCGCGAGGTCGGTGGCATGGCCAACCTGCTGTCGGCGCACCGCGACCTGGCCAATCCCGTGCACCGCGCTGAAGTGGCGGCCCTGTGGGGCATACCCACGGTGCCAGACAAACCCGGCAGGACCGCCGTCGAGATGTTCCAGGCTGCTGCGGACGGAGAGATCAAGGCGCTCTGGATATGTTGTACCAATCCCGCCCAGTCGATGCCCGACCAGGCCACCGTGCGCCGGGCGCTCGAGCGCGCCGAGTTGGTGGTAGTGCAGGAGGCCTTCGCAACCACCGCTACCTGTGCCTATGCCGATCTGTTGCTGCCCGCCACGACCTGGGGCGAGAAGGAGGGCACCGTCACCAATAGCGAACGCCGTATCAGCCGGGTAAGGGCGGCTGTTGCGCCACCGGGCGATACCCGGCATGACTGGTCGATTGCCATCGATTTTGCACGGCGCCTGGAAGCTTTGGGGGTCGGACCCGACTTCAGGACAGACACTTCAAAGGTCACCAACAACATCCATCGAAATTCGGCTCTCACCCCCATTGCGCCGCCGCCGGAGCACACGCTCTTCCCCTACCCGACCCCTGAGGCGATCTGGAACGAACACCGCGAATCAACGCGCGGGCGCGACCTTGACATCACCGGCATGAGTTATGCGCTGCTGGAGCAGTGCGGGCCTTTGCAGTGGCCCATGCACGAGGGCGAGACGTCGGGCAAAAGCCGCTTGTTCGAAGACGGTGTCTTTGCCACACCCGACGGGCGAGCCCGTTTCATGCCAACGGCCTACAAACCAGTCGCCGAGCCGCGCGACGCACGTTACCCGTTCTCGCTCACCACCACCCGTTTGCGCGACCAATGGCACGGCATGAGCCGGACCGGCACGCTGGGCAGGCTGTTTGGCCACGTGCCGGAGCCCTCCGTCCAGGTACATGCCCAGGATATGGTACGCCGGCAACTGCGTGATGGCGATCTGGTCCATGTCACCAGCAGACGCGGGTCGATCCTGCTGCCGGTGCAGTCCAGCCCCGAGGTCGCGATGGGCCAGGCCTGCATTGCGATGCATTGGGGCGAGGAATACCTGAGCGGCGTCTCCAGCACCGGCGAGCGTCTGGCGGGCGTCAATACACTTACCAATCCAGCCTGTTGCCCCGACTCCAGGCAGCCTGAACTCAAACACGCGGCTGTCAAGATTCTCAAGGCCGAATTGCCTTGGTCGCTGCTGGCGCTGGCCTGGTTGCCAAGCGGACAGGCACACATGGCGCAGCAGGCGTTGCAGCTGCTGATGCGCCAGTTCCCGTTTGCAGTCTGCGTGCCGTTTTCCAGTGCAGCCACACTGGGCAGCGACACCCCGGCGCGCAGCGGAATTTTGTTCCGGTCGGCGGCAAACGAGGCACCAGCGGACGCGTTGCTGGACCAGATCGAAGCCATTCTTCAACTGGACACCCGTGACGTGTTGCGTTACTCAGACCGCCAGCGTGGCCAGCGCCGCGCCGTCCGGCTGGTGCGCGGTGACAACGAGACTGCGCTGGAAGGATTTCTGCTGGCTGGTGACACCCGCGCGCAAGCCTGGATCAAGACCGTATTGCAGGAGCAACTGAATGCACAGGCGTACGGTCGGCTGTTGTTGTTGCCCGGTGCCAAAGCCCCGGTGGCCGTGTTATCTCGCGGCAAAACCCTCTGCAGCTGTTTCAACGTGACTGAAACCGAAATTCTGGCCTGCCTTGCGCTGGCCGAGGGCCCGACCGGGCAGCGCTTGGCCGCGCTGCAGACGCAACTGCAGTGTGGAACCAACTGCGGCTCTTGCCTGCCCGAGCTGAACCGGCTGGTGCGCACCTCCATGGTCCGTGAATCAGCCCCTGCATAAGCTCATAGCGCCACGTCAGCAGGCGTGCAAGACAATCGCAGCATGTCGATTGCCAAATACATCAAGGAAATCGGGCGTGGCAAGCAGGGTGCCCGCTCGCTCACGCGCGAACAGGCGGCGGACTTGTTCAGCCAGGTACTCGACGGCAGCGTGACCGATCTGGAAATCGGCGGGTTCTGTCTGGCGATGCGCATCAAGGGCGAAACAGCCCAGGAGATGGCAGGCTTTCTGGATGCGACCCACCTGCGTTTGCAGCAGATCCCGGCGGGCAAACAGCCTCTGGTGGTTATCCCCAGCTACAACGGCGCACGCAAACTGCCGGTGCTGACCCCTCTGCTCGCGTTGCTGCTAGCGCGCGCCGGGTCGCCGGTGTTGGTGCATGGTGCGGCCAGCGAATCCACCCGCGTGTTTACCTCCAGCGTACTGGAAGCACTCGGGATTGAAGCTTTGACCAGCATCGGTAGCGTGCCCGATGCAAGCGTCGTGTTTGCACCTACAGCACTGTTGTGCCCGGGTTTGCAACGGTTGCTGGAGGTGCGCCGGGTGGTCGGTCTGCGCAACCCGGCCCATAGCCTGGTCAAGGTCATGAACCCCAGTGCAGGCAGGAGCCTGCTGGTCAGCAGTTATACCCACCCCGAATACGCCATTTCGATGGCCGATACGTTTGTGCTGACCCGCGCCAATGCGATGTTGTTGCGCGGCACCGAAGGCGAGGCCGTGGCAGATCCGCGCCGCATGCCACAGATGGACGGGTTTCTGAACGGAGAACGTATCCTGCTGCAAGAGGCGCAAACTGGTGCCTTATCCGCACTGCCCGACATTCCCCGTACGCTGGATGCTGCGAGCACGGCAGACTACATCCGCGCAGTGCTGGCTGGAGATTTTCCCGTGCCAGCACCGATTGCACGCCAGGTGGCACACATCCTGCATATGACCAGTCAGTTATGAAACAGGGAACTGTGACATTGGTCGGTGCCGGGCCCGGCGACCCGGAATTGCTGACCGTCAAAGCCGTCAAGGCGATCCAGACGGCTACGGTTCTGCTAGTGGACGACCTGGTCTCTGATGCCATCGTGGCACTGGCCGCACCCGCAGCCCGTATCGTCCACGTGGGCAAGCGCGGTGGCTGCAAGTCGACGCCGCAGGCTTTTATCCACAAGTTGATGGTCGCCGCCGCGCGCGATGGCGAAACCGTGGTGCGCCTCAAGGGGGGCGACCCTTTCATTTTTGGCCGGGGCGGTGAAGAGCTGGAAGAGTTGGCCGCCGCAGGCATACAAGTTGCCGTGGTCAATGGCATTACGTCCGGGCTGGCAGCGGCCACGGCGCTGGGCATGCCGCTCACGCATCGGGACCACGCACAGGGCGTGGTGTTTATCACCGGGCACGCCAAGCGCGGTGGCCAGGCGACCGACTGGCGCGCGCTCGCGGCCACAGCCCATAGCGCCAGGCTCACCCTGGTGGTCTACATGGGCGTGGCTGGCGTGCAGCAGTTGCAAGACGAGTTACTTGGCGGGTTGCCACCCAGCACGCCGGTGGCACTCATTCAGGACGCGTCCTTGCCAAGCCAGCGCCAGTTCGTCACCGAGCTTGGGCAGTTGGCACACACCGTCACCCTTGAGAAGATCGGCAGCCCGGCAATCATGGTGGTGGGCGATGTCGCCCGGGCTGCGGACCTCGTCGCGCAAACGCTACCCCGGCGGGCAGAGGGGCCCTCTGCGCGGGGTCGCCGCCACAACCGCTGAAAGCGGAGGCCCTGCGCTTTGCGCGCGCGGCACGCCTACACTGCCGCCCATGTTTGTTTTTGACGTTGTCATCATTGGTGCAGGTGCAGCCGGCCTGTTTTGCGCTGGGGTTGCGGGCCAGCTGGGCCTGCGGGTGCTGTTGGTCGACCACACCCCCAAGGTAGCAGAAAAAATCCGCATATCAGGCGGCGGACGCTGTAACTTCACCAACATTCACACCACGGCTGCAAATTTCCTGGGCCAAAACCCCGACTTCTGCCGCTCGGCACTGGCGCGTTACACGCCGCGCCATTTCACCGAGCTGCTGCAGCGCCACAACATCCCGTTCCACGAAAAACACAAGGGCCAGTTGTTTTGTGACCGCAAGTCAGACGAGCTGATTGCAATGTTGCTGGCCGAGTCCGCCGCAGGGGCGGTCACGCATTGGCAAAACTGTCCGATCCACGCGATCCGTGCCAGTGGCAGCGGATTCGAACTGGACAGCGCACAGGGTGCCATCCAGAGCCGATCGGTCGTCGTCGCAACCGGCGGCCTCTCGATACCCAAGATAGGCGCGACCGA
>JANOCN010000671.1:0-2566 GCA_031412185.1 Betaproteobacteria bacterium
CGGTGGTGACGATGCTGCCCCGAAGCTGGCCGACAAGGACGCTGCGCCACGCCGTTCCGGAGCGGGTGCCGAGCACCGCCATTGATGCTTCGGAGATTGATTCAAATGGGAGCGATGGCATGTTGAATATAAAAGTCGTGACTTGGGCACTGGCGATCTGGACTACGTTTTCGTTTTTGTTTTGTGTCGCCTACGGCATGCTCACGCCTTCGAGCACACACATGGAAGCCTTTCTAGAACAAATATTGCCGGGCTTCGAATGGTTCAGTTGGCGCGGCTTTCTGGTTGGGTTGATCCAGAGTTTTCTGTATGGCGCCTTCGCGGGATTGGTCTACGTCCCAATCTACAACTTCTTCCATCGCACGTGGGTGAAGCAGTAGTTTGATGGCTCTTCATCACCCAAACCCCGAACGCCGGTCGCGGAAACCAATCTCATCAATCTCATCAACCTGTCAATCAAGAACTGAAGGAACCAGGAAATGCAACACGACACAGCACAACAAAACGCGGTGGTCGCCGTCTTCAAACGGCACCAGGACGCCGAAGACGCAGTATGAAACTATCCAAATTAGCCCATCTGATGAGCATCGTCATCGGAATTGCAGGCGCGTTTTGCCTTATCGGTGCGTGGGCGGCGGGGACGGGAGGGATCTTTTTCGGGCTTTCCCAAACGCAGCTTTTCAACAATGCCATCGTCCTGGAGTTGATGGCGATTGCAATGGCCCTTTGTACTCTCGTTCGCATGCAGCTTGAAAAAGACACACCAGGTTCCTCACCGCTTGTCTAGATGACTATGAGCAAGAAAAACCGCAAATATGAACACGGCACAGGCAGCCGTTGGTCCTGGCCGTGCACCATGCGGGGAGCATCGGCATGAGCGACCCGATACTTACCGTGGTCCGGGCGGACGGCCCAGCGCTCCACGACATAGCCTCGCCTGGGTCGTGGGATGCCGGGCCAAGGGGTGCGCACCCAGCCTCGGACTTGTTGAACCGGCTGTTTCGCAGCTTCGATGGCAGTCTCACGCTGCGCTTGTGGAACGGTACCACCCTGACGCTTGGCAGGACACGCCAGGAAGAACCCGACGCACCCTTCACTTTGGTATGTCGCAGCCCCGGCGTCGTGCGTTCGATGGTGCTCGGCCGTGACCGGCTGCGGCTGGTGGAAGCCTACTTTCGCGGGGACATCGATATTGAAGGGGACTTCTTCGCCGCAATCCGGTTGAAGGACCATCTGAATACGATTCGCCTGTCTTCCCTCGAACGGCTGGGAGCCGTGCTCGCCGCAGTTCGGCTGCGCTCGTCTGGTGACGCCTCGCCCGCTGCGGCAACCCGCCACTCGACGCTCCACGGTCGATCGGTAAAGGCACATTCCAAACTGGAGAATCGCGAATCGATCCAGTTCCATTACGACGTTTCCAACCAGTTCTACGCCTTGTGGCTGGGGCCGACGATGGTCTACTCCTGCGCCTACTTCGAGCACCCGGACGTCGGTCTAGAGCAGGCCCAGCGGGCGAAACTCGACCACATCTGCCGCAAGCTGCTGCTCAAGCCCGGGGAGCGTTTGCTCGACATCGGGTGCGGCTGGGGCGCGCTCGTGATTCATGCGGCCAAACACTTTGGTGTGTCTGCCCTTGGCGTCACACTCAGCCAGCAGCAGCTGGAACTGGCGCGCCAGCGCATCGCGCAAGCCGGTCTCGCGGATCGGGTGACGGTCGAGCTGCGTGACTATCGTGACCTTCAGGGCGATTCGGTCTACGACAAGGTCGCCAGCGTCGGCATGTTCGAACACGTTGGGCTGAAGAATTTGCCGCTCTATTTCTCGACAGTTCACAGGCTGCTCAAACCCGCAGGGCTGTTCCTCAACCACGGGATCACCCACGACGTGGAGGGCTGGAAGAAAACAAGTTCGACTGAATTCATCAATCGATACGTCTTCCCGGATGGCCAACTCGACACCGTGAGCAACATCCAGCGTGGCATGGAGCGAGCGCGTTTCGAGATCACGGATGTTGAAGCGCTGCGACCCCATTACGCGCTGACGCTCAGGCACTGGGTCGCGCGGCTGGAGCAGCACCACAAACAGGCGCTGGAATACGTGAGCGAATCGACGTTTCGGGTTTGGCGGCTGTACATGGCAGCCAGCGCGCTCGAATTCGAGTCGGGCGAGATCGGCATCTACCAGGTGCTGGCCATCAAGCGCGCGGTGGGCGGCGCGTCACCGTCGCTGACGCGGCGGCACGTGTATACGCAGCCCGATGAGCCGATCAACGCGGCTTGACGACGGTGCGTGCCACGTCTTTCCAGAAATTTTCTGATGAACGCGGCAACCTTTCCCACAGCCCAAGCCACACGCTCGGCTGAGGCTCCCGTACTGCGCTCTGTTCAGTTGGCCTGGCTGGCGGCGGCCGTCTTCGTCGTCTCGGCGGGTTATGGAGCGCTGATGCCGGTGCTGCCGGGTTGGCTGAGTTCGTTGATGCCCGGCGCCGACGCCTCTGAAATTGCTCGCCACGTCGGCTTTTTCAGTGGCGTGTACGCGGCCGGCGTGCTGGTCGGGGCCCCCTTGT
>JANOCN010000672.1:0-4861 GCA_031412185.1 Betaproteobacteria bacterium
CATTTGGGGCTATGGCAAGATTGGCCAACTTGTCGCCGGCTACGGGCACGCCTTCGGCATGAAGGTGCTGGTGTGGGGGCGCAGCAGTTCGTGCCAAAGAGCATCGCTGGACGGCTTTACGGTCGCCCAAAGCCGCGAGGAAATCTTCACCGAAAGTGACGTCCTGTGCCTGCATTTGCGTTTGAACGACGAGACCCGCGGCATCGTCCGGCTGGAGGACATGTCCACTATGAAAGCCACTTCCCTATTGGTCAACACGTCGCGTGCAGAGCTGATCGAACCCGACGCGCTGATTGCCGCGCTCAACCGTGGTCGCCCCGGCATGGCGGCCGTGGATGTGTTCGAAGCCGAACCCATCTTGCAGGGGCATGCGCTGCTGCGGCTGGAAAATTGCATCTGTACCCCGCACATCGGCTACGTCGAGCAAGACAGCTACGAAATGTATTTCGGTGCCGCGTTCGACACTGTGGTCAATTTCATCCGGGGTACACCGAGCAGCATCGTCAACCCAGGCGCGTTGCAGGTACGACGCTGAGAGTGCGATAGCTCCCATGGCCGCGCAGCACGGCCAGAGTCGGGTATGCCGGTTTCGTCAGGTCTGTGTCGACCCACCCTTGGCGGGCGTGTCCGGAAGATCAAAGTCGATCAGGTTATTGATGGCGGGCACGGATGGCGGCACGATGCCGTCCGCTGCCTGCCGGGCCCTGGGGTCTTTGCGTGTCTGCTGCGGCACATGCAGGTCGGAGAGATCGATGTCGAGAT
Source organism: Betaproteobacteria bacterium (assembly GCA_031412185.1). Classification (GTDB taxonomy): domain Bacteria; phylum Pseudomonadota; class Gammaproteobacteria; order Burkholderiales; family Burkholderiaceae_C; genus CAISIP01. Next base: position 763 of record JANOCN010000672.1, read on the forward strand.
CGACCGAACCGTCCAGGGTTGGCAGCGGCACATCGCCGTGCCGAACCACAGGTGGTATTGCGTCGGTACTGCGCCGCGATGCCGCTGCGGCGATCAAAGCCACCCTGGGCTCCCCCACGTCCGCGCCACCACCCGGTGCCACTGCATGCAGCAACAGCAGGTCCCTGAATGCAGCCAGATCGAAACCTTCGCGCTGCGCGTTCGACCGGTCCCGGAACAGGCTGGCTTCGATGGTGGCAAAGACCCCAGGGGTTGCCCACGCTGCGGCAATCGCGGCGAGCGTATCCGGGTAAGCATCCAGGTCTCTGCCTTCGTCCATGAAGCGGGAGAACTCCGGAACCTGCACGTTGAAAAGCAGACCGAAGTCTTCGCTGACCTGCCGAAAATCGGCACGCAAACCCAGCGAGTGGAATATCTTTAGTAAATCGAGATATGCCGCAGGGCTCGAGTCGCCAGCTTCACTGATGCGTCGCTCGAGAATGCTCACCGCCTGGTCGGTCTGGCCCAATGACACGAAAAACTCGGCCTGCTGGCGCAGGTCAAACAGCTCTTCTGAATTGACGGAGCGGCGCGTGCCCTGCTGCGGGGACTGCGTGGTGTCGCCTGGGCGCGGCTTGCGGATGGCGCTATGCGTGGTGCCCGATTGCATCAAGCGGTCAAAAGTGGACTCGCTCATTTCCACCAGGCTCGCATCAACTTGCGTGATCGGCGCGGGAAGCGACCGCGGTCCGGACTGCTGGGCCTCCCGCGTTTGTTCGGTTTGCCCGTCCGCCGGGGCCAACGGGCCGGGCGCTGACATCGGGGCGAAACCGGAACGGCGCACCGAAGGGGGCCTCGTTTCAGGTGGCAGCTCTGTAGGCTGCGCACTCACCGCCCCGCTCCACCAGTTGCCACCCCCAGACCGCGCATGCCTGCGGTTGCCGCGCATGACAAGTAGTGCCAGCAGCACCAGGCCCGCCAGCAACAACGCCAGCAGCAAATACACCAGGGGGTTGCGATAACGTTCCGCCTCTGCTTGCTGCAGCCTCGCTTTAAGGTCCGACAGGCTGGCTTCATTTTTGGCAGCTAGCGCCACCAGGCTCTTCAGGTTGGCTTCCATCGCCGAGATGCGCTGCGCTTCCCGTGCCTCCCTGGCAGCAGCCTCACCAGGCACACTGGCCGTGGATGTCTCCAGGCTTGCAACCCGCTCGGAAAGAACTTCAAGCGGGTCGAGCTTGAGACGCGACTGGCCAGCCGTTTTCCCGGCCTGGAGCTTCTCGGCAGATTGTGCAGGCGGTGGTGCCGCCACAGCCGCATTGCGCCGCACCGGCTTTTGCGTAGCGCTGGTTGTCGCCCGACTTCGTGCTACCGCAGTCTTGCGAGCAGGGGCAACGGTGGTGGCCCGGTTGCGCGGACCGGACCTGCTGCCCGCACCACGGGCGGACGGCACCCCCTGCGTCGCAGCACTGTCGGTTACCGCACTGCCACCCGGCGAACGCGCGCCAACAGCAGTGGTCGGCTGAATCAAAGGCACTTCGCCCATTTGCGGCGCGACGGCCGCAAGCGGCTCACTCACCACATCGGCCAGCATCACATACCGGCGGCTGCTCTGCTGGGTGCAGCCGGCACGTACGTACACGGTAACAACCGGCTCATCGATCAGGACCTGCGACTGAACCCTGAGGTTCACCAATTGGGAGGTCTGTGTGGGTTGTACCGTCACCTGCACCCGGCCTGGATCCTGGCGCGTATCGCCATGGAACACATCTGCCTCGAAACACAGACCCTGCGGGTTGTCGTCTGCACTCAGCTGGACCTGCACAGCAACATCGAGCGACTGCCCCACCAGGGCCGCACCACGCAACCGGCCAAGCGTCAGGGCCTCGCCAGTCACCGCCGCAAACAGGATAAACAACCCCAGCAACCTGACGAGTAACCTGATTTTTTTTGCCGGCATGAAGATGGGGAAATGAATCGAGCGGGGTCGATTGTCAGTAGGTGTTTGGGGGTTAAGCGTGGGGGTTAAGCGGTCGCTACTTTATTCTCGCACAGCGTTTGCGGACTGCAGAGATACCAGATGCGAGGGTGGCGTGCCACCAACGTTTTCAGTCAATAATCTGCTGGATGAACCCACACTTCGCAACCACGGGAATTGTCGGCACGGGCGCCATGGGACGTGGCATCGCCCAGCTTGCCGCACAAGCCGGCAGTCGGGTCTTGCTGTTTGACAGCCAGCCGGACGCAACCACGCGTGCACAGACCGGGCTCTTCACACAGTGGGACGCGTTGGCCGCAAAGGGTCGGCTCGACGCGAATCAGACGGCGCTTTACAAGTCGCGGCTGGTCTGCGCGCAGACGCTGGATGCGCTGGCCGACTGCGACCTGGTGGTCGAAGCAATTGTGGAGCGGCTGGACGCGAAGTCGGGGCTGTTTGACCAGCTCGAGCGGATCATGCGGAACGACGCCGTGCTGGCGACCAACACCTCTTCGTTGTCAGTGACGGCAATTGCTGCTGGCCTGCAGCATCCTGAACGTTTTGCAGGCTTGCACTTCTTTAACCCCGTACCGCTGATGAAGGTGGTCGAGGTTATCGCTGGGCTCAAGACCAGTGTACAGGTCTGCGCAGACCTGACAGCGTACGTGCGCCAGATGGGCCACACCCCGGTGCAAGCTTGCGATACACCGGGCTTTATCGTCAACCACGCCGGACGAGGTTATGGCACCGAAGCCCTGCGGGTTGTCGGGGAAGGTGTCTGCGACTTCGCCACCGCTGATCGCATTTTGCGTGACCAGGTACGGTTCAAGCTCGGGCCGTTCGAGCTGATGGATTTGACCGCGCTGGATGTATCGCATCCAGTGATGGAATCAATCTACCACCAGTATTTCGAGGAGCCGCGTTACCGGCCCAGCGTCATCACCGCGCAGCGGCTCGCAGGAGGTGTTGTCGGCAAGAAATCCGGTGCCGGTTTTTACGCCTACCAAAACGGCGTGGCGCAGGTGCCTGTAGATCCGCCAGTACCGGTGGTGGACATCATGCCGCCAGTTTGGGTGTCTGCGCGGGCGGCACGGCGCACCGGGCTGTTGCAGTTGCTGAAAGATCTGGGCGCGCAGATCGAAACCGGCCAGGCCCCAAGTGACTCGGCGTTGCTGCTGGTCGCGCCCCTGGGTTTCGACGTGACTACGGCGGCGATCCTGGAGCGGCTGGACCCGGCGCGTACGGTCGGCATCGACATGTTGCCGGATGACGCGGACACGCGCAGGCGGGTGCTTGCCACCAACCCCGCTACCCGCTCCGACATGCGCTGCGCGGCCCACGCCTTGATGGCGCGAGACGGCAAGGCAGTCAGCGTCATCCGCGACAGCGGCGGCTTCGTTACGCAGCGCGTGGTCGCGACCATCGTGAATATTGCGTCCGACATGTGCCAGCAAAGTATCTGCTCGCCCGCCGATCTGGAGACTGCAGTCAAACTCGGCCTCGGATACCCGATGGGCCCGCTGGAGATGGGCGACAGCTACGGCCCGGCCAATGTACTGGAGGTGTTGTTCAACCTGCAGACAGTCTACGGCGACCCGCGTTACCGGCCCAGTCCCTGGTTGCGTCGACGCGGTGCCCTCGGGTTGAGTCTGCTTCACGTGGAAGCGTAAGTCAGCGCCGGTATGGACAATCCGATACTCAACGTCGAGGAGCGCGAAGCGATAAATTCGGGGCGCTGGTTTGCGTCGCTGTCGCCCTCGCTGCGCCACGACATTCTGCGCTGCGCCTATGTGCGGCGCTTCGGCGACGGCGACCTGATCTGCGCGCGTGGAGACCCTCCCGAAGAATGGATTGCCTGCGCCAAAGGCGCGGTGCGCGTGAGCTCCACCTCCATCTCCGGCAAACAGGTCACCTTGACCTACGTAGAGCCAGGCATCTGGTTTGGTGACGTGGCCATATTTGATGGCGACCGGCGTACCCATGACGCCTATGCGCATGGCGATTGCACGATCCTGTGTGTCGCGAAAGCGGATTTCAAGAAGATACTGGCAGCCCACGTGGAGTTATACGAAGCCATGCTGCGCCTGCACGCCCGGCGCATTCGCCAGCTCTACGGCCTGGTGGAAGATCTCAACACCCTGCCCC
>JANOCN010000673.1:0-2437 GCA_031412185.1 Betaproteobacteria bacterium
CGCTACACGCAGAGCGCCGCCATGCCTGCCGACGGTACCGGTGCCGTACCGACCAGCCTGGCGTTGCTGGTTTTTGCCAAGCAGAACCTGTGCGATGACTCGACGGTTGCGCTGTTTGCACGCGAGCGTGGGCTTACCAGCGCGGAGGGTCAGGTGCTGGCACAAGTATGCCGCGGCCTGCGCCCGTCGCAGATTGCCGACCACCACGGGGTCCAGATTTCGACCGTACGAACCCAGCTACGCAGCATCCGCATGAAGACCTGCTGCGAAACCATCCGTGAGCTGGTGCAGAAAGTGTCGGTGCTGCCACCGATGGCGCTGCACCTGTCATCGCGCGGCCTGGCCCTCGCCTGATGTGATCACTTGGGAGACAGAGCTTGCTCACTTCGTGTAGCTGTGGTCTATCCCACAAGGTTTCAGGATTGCAGGGCGGCCCACATTTCCTGGTCGCGTGCGGCGGTCCAGATACGCGGGTTCTTGATACCTTTGGCTTCGTCGAACGCGCGCGTCACGTCAAATGGCAGGCAGTGTTCGTAGATAAACACGTTCCCGAAAATCGGGTCCATGCTGTTACGGGTGTGCTGCATGGCGCCTTTCAGGTCCATGTCGGCAGCAGCTGCCTCTTTGCCGCAGCGAAACAGCGTCTCGACCCATAACTTGGTGTAGTCGAGCGCCTTGTTGACGTTTGCAATACCCTTCATGGCCTCACCACGGCCCGGCACGATGGCCTTGGCTTTGAGTGCACGCAGAGCTTCCAGCGTCGCGGGCCATTCCTGCAGTTGTGCGTCACCGGTGTAGACGCCGGCCTGGTATTCCACCAAGTCGCCGCTGAACAGCACTTTCTCCTGCTCGACCCAGGCAATCGTGTCGCCGCGCGTGTGGCCCGGCCCCGGGTGCCATATCTGCACCGTGACACCTCCCAGGTCCAGCGTGAGTTTGCCCGGCACCTCGCCCCGGACCGGGTCGCCGCCACCCACCACCAGTGTTGGCCAGGTCAGACCTGGAACGGATTCGGCATTGCGAAACAGGCGCGGAAACCGTTCCATCTCGCTTTGCATGTCTTGCGCACCGCGCTCCTGAATCAGCTCCAGCGTACCCTGGCTCGCAATGATCTCCGTCGCACCTTCGGCGGCGTATGCGCTGGCCCCCAGCACACGCACAGCGTGGTAGTGGGTCAAGAGCACATATTTGATGGGTTTGTCGCTCACGGTCCGAATCCGAGCGATCAAGTCCTGCGCCATGGTGGGTGTCGCCGTGGCGTCGCTGACCATCACAAATTTGTCGCCGATGACGACGCCCGAGTTCGGGTCGCCCTCAGCGGTATACGCCCAGCAATGGGCGCTGAGTTGCTCGAAGGTGATCTTTTTGTCCTGCAGGTCAGCTTGTGAGGCAAAAGTCTTGCCGGGAATATTGGACATAGGTGGCTCCGGAAGTTGTGCTAATTTTAGCGACGCGCTCCGTCGGTGTTGGCGTCGCACCCCGTCTGCGCCACCCTCGGATAATGTCGCATGTTCGACGCCCTCTTCAAGACTTTCGAGTCACGCATTCAGGCTACGGCCCTGCCACCGGGTAACGCGCCACCGACCGGGCTGGTGGCGTTCTACTGGCACTTCATCCGCCAGGCACGCGGGCTGTTTTTTGCGATGCTTCTGAGTTGCCTGCTGCTGGCGCTGAGTGACACCGTGCTTCCGGTGCTGATCGGCAAACTGGTGTCGCTGATGGCCGCCACCGACCGCCCGGCCGCCCTGCGCGAAGCCTGGCCCATGCTGGCGCTGATGCTTGTATTCATGCTGGTGCTGCGCCCGCTGGTATTGCTGTTCGACAGCCTGCTGCGCTTCAATGCTGTCATGCCGGGCCTGACCAGTCTGGTGCGCTGGCAGAACCACTGGCATGTGGTGCGCCAGAGTTGGCCGTTCTTTCAGGACGACTTTGCCGGACGCATCGCCAACCGGGTAGTACAAACCGGCAATGCGTTGCGCGAAAGTGCGGTGTCGGGTGTGCGCGCGGTTTGGTACATCGTGGTGTACGGGCTTACCAGCATCGTCTTGCTGTGGCTGGCCGACTGGCGACTGGCGCTCCCGACCATTTGCTGGTTCGTGGGGTATGTCGCCTTCCTGCACTATTTTGTGCCACGCATGCGCGACTTGTCCAAGGCCAGCTCTGCGGTCCGTTCCAGGATCGTGGCCCGGGTGGTGGACACCTACACCAACATTCTCACGGTGAAACTGTTCGCCCGCCCCAGCGACGAAGACCAATACGTGCAAAGTGTCATCGAGGACCACCGCAGCGCGATTGCCAACCACATGCGCCTGGTGACCCAGTTCATCTGGCTGTTGTGGATGCTCAACGCACTGCTACTGGTGGCCACCGCCGCCGTGGGGCTGGGCCTGTGGCAAGCCAACGCACTCGAAGTAGGTGTATTTGCCATGGCGCTGCC
>JANOCN010000674.1:0-5552 GCA_031412185.1 Betaproteobacteria bacterium
CGTTGTCGGTGAACCTGCTCGGCGACTGGCTGCGCGACGCGCTCAACCCGCGTTTGAGATGAACGCATGAGTTTGCTTCAAGTCAAAAACCTGGTGGTCGAGTTTCCGGGCCGGCGCGGTACCTTGCGTGCCATCGACGATATCTCGTTCGACATCGCGCCGGGAGACATTCTGGGCGTGGTGGGTGAATCGGGGGCTGGCAAGTCGCTCACCGGTGCGTCCATCATCGGCCTGCTGGAGCCGCCGGGTCGGGTGGCTGGTGGCCAGATACTGCTGGAGGGGCAGCGTATCGACAACCTGGCGCATGAGCAGATGCGCCACATCCGGGGCCGCAAGATCGGAGCGATTTTCCAGGATCCGCTGACCTCGCTCAACCCGCTGTATTCGATTGGCCGCCAGCTCACCGAGACCATCCTGGCGCATTTGCCGGTGTCGGAGAAGGAAGCGCGCGCGCGCGCCATTTCGCTGCTGCAAGACACCGGCATTCCCGGTGCTGTGCAGCGCATCGACCACTACCCGCACCAGTTTTCGGGCGGCATGCGCCAGCGCGTCGTGATTGCGCTGGCCCTGGCGGCAGAACCCAAACTGATCGTGGCCGATGAGCCCACCACCGCGCTGGACGTGTCGATCCAGGCGCAGATCATCAGCCTGCTAAAGACCATCTGCAAGGACCGCGGTGCGGCAGTGATGCTGATTACCCACGACATGGGCGTCATCGCGGAGACCTGTGACCGCGTCGCGGTGTTGTACGCCGGGCGTATCGCCGAGATTGGGCCAGTGCATGAGGTCATCAACCACCCGGCGCATCCGTACAGTGCCGGTTTGATGGCAGCCATTCCCGACATCACGCAAGACCGAGAACGCTTGCACCAGATCGATGGCGCGATGCCGCGCCTGAATGCGATCCCGGTGGGTTGCGCTTTCAATCCGCGTTGTGCAAAAGTCATGCAGCGCTGCCGCGTAGAGCGCCCGGAGCTGCTGCACGCGGGCGCGACGCGTGCAGCCTGCTGGCTGCACGACGGGCCTTTGGCCGGGGCTGCACAGCCGCTGCCCGCTACAGGCAGGACCCCATGACCGCCCTGGTGCAAGCGAACGATCTGGCAATGACCTTCGATGTGTCAGCGCCCTGGCTCAACCGCGTGATCGAGCGTGCCCCGCGCCTGATGTTGCGCGCCGTCGATGGTGTGAGTTTTGAGATAACCAGGGGCCAGACGCTGGCACTGGTGGGCGAATCGGGTTGTGGCAAGAGTACTGTGGCGCGTTTGCTGGTAGGGCTGTACGAACCCACACGCGGTGGATTTACCTTCGACGGGCAGGACGCACACGCCGCCTTCAAGACGTCAGGCGGCCGCAAGCTGCGTCGGCGCATCCAGATGATTTTTCAGGACCCGTATGCCAGCCTGAATCCGCGCTGGATTGTCGAAGACATAGTAGGCGAGCCGCTTGCCGAACATGGCCTGATCAGCAACAAAGTGGCGCTACGCGAACGTGTCGAGGCCCTGCTGGAGTCGGTCGGCCTGGCGGCGCAAGACCGAGTCAAGTACCCGCACCAGTTCTCGGGTGGCCAGCGTCAGCGCATTTCGATTGCCCGCGCACTCGCTACCGAGCCCGAGTTTCTGGTCTGCGACGAGCCCACCTCGGCGCTGGACGTGAGTGTGCAGGCCCAGGTGCTCAACATCATGAAGGACCTGCAGCGCCGCCTGGGGCTGACCTACCTGTTTATCTCGCACAACCTCGCAGTAGTGCGCCACGTGAGTGACCAGGTGGGGGTGATGTACCTGGGCCGACTGGTGGAGCTGGCCGACAAACAAAGCCTGTTTGCGAATCCGCGCCATCCCTACACGCGCATGTTGCTAGACGCTATCCCGAAGATGCACGACACCGGCCGCGCCCGTACCCCGGTGCAAGGCGAGGTGCCCAACCCGCTGAACCCTCCGACCGGCTGCGCGTTCAACCCGCGTTGCCCGCATGCCAACGACCGATGCCGGACCGAGCGCCCGGTGCTGATGGAGCTGGCCGGTATCCGGGTTGCCTGCCATGCGGTGCAGGAGGGGCGGGTGTAGTACTGCGCTGGCTTGGACTGGCCAAGAATGAGTTAACGGCAAAAGCGACCCACAGCGAGGTCCGCGTCGCCACTACGTATACCGCTTGTTGCGCAGGTTGTTTTTCATCTCTTTCAGCTTGGGTTGCACGATGGCACTGCCGATACGCAGCGCCACGCAAGTGGCCAGGATGTCGATGATCAGCAGGTGCAGTAGCCGCGACACCATCGGGCTGTAGTTGTCGAACCCTTCCGGGTGGTCGGCTGAGAGATGGATTTGCCCGGCCGCGGCCAGTGGCGATGCGGTGGCCGTGATCACGATCGTGGTTGCGCCATTCTTGCGCGCAATGTCGCAGGCGTCCATCAGGTCACGCGTACGGCCGGAGTTGGAGATCACCACCACGCAGTCGCCGGGGCCGAGCAGGGTCGCACTCATGACCTGCATGTGCCCGTCGCTGTAGGCAATCGCGTTGACGCCGAGGCGGAAAAACTTGTGCTGCGCGTCCTGTGCCACCACGCCAGAATTGCCTACGCCAAAAAACTCGATACGTTTGCCGCTGCGGTAGGTCTGCACCAATGCCACTGCCGCTTTGTCGAATGCATGGGTGCTGGCCTCGTTGCGGTACTTCAGGAATGCCGCCACGGTGTTGTCGATCACCTTGACCATGATGTCGCCAGTTTTGTCGTCTTCGTCCACGCTGCGGTGGATAAACGGCACGCCTTCACTCACGCTGCCGGCCAGTTTGCGTTTGAAGTCGGTCAGGCCGTCATACCCCACACTGCGGCAAAAACGCACCACGGTGGGTTTGCTGACATGGGCGCGATCAGCCAGCTCGCCCACCGGTTGCGAAGCAAACGCACGCGGGTCGGCCAACACGAGTTTGGCGACCCTCTGCTCGGCGGGGGCTAGTGAAGGCAACGAAGCTTTGATGCGGTCCAGCATGGATACGGATCCTGGGGTTTTGGGGGAGGACAGGTGTCAAGGATTTGTAGCTGGGAGCCCGGGGATTACGAAGTGTTGGGAGAAAGCATGACTGCGATGCGCTTGTAGCTGGGAGCCCGGAGGCATTACGAATGGTTGGGAGACAGAGCTTGTTCACTGCGTGTAACTGCGGTCTGTCCCACAAGGTCTCAGGATTCCTCGCTCCAGCAAAAACCATCGCGGGCGATCATCGCGCTGGATGCGCTCGGCCCCCATGTTCCGGACGGATAGATGCGTGGTCCTTGGCTGTCGGTGGTCCAGCTGTCCAGAACCGGTTCGATCCAGCGCCAGGCTTCCTCCTGCTCGTCGCTGCGCACAAACAGGTTCAAGCGGCCATCGACAACGTCCATCAACAGGCGCTCGTAGGCACCTACCCGTTCCGCGCCAAATCGCTTGTCGAAATCGAGGTCGAGCTGCACCGGTGCCAGGCTGTGCGAATTGCGCCGATTGTCCTGCCCCTGCGCGAGCAGGTGCAATTCCAGGCCGTCCTTGGGTTGCAAATTGATGACCAGCCGGTTCGCGTCGCCTATGCGCGAATTGAAGATGGCATGCGGTGTCGGACGGAAGTTGACCACGATGCTGGCGTCACGCCCGCCCAGCCGCTTGCCGGTACGCAGGTAAAAAGGCACGCCGGCCCAGCGCCAGTTGGATATTTCGGTGCGCAGGGCGACAAAGGTCTCGGTATTGCTGTGCGGGTTGACGCCGGCCTCTTCGCGGTAGCCGACCACCGCAGTGCCTGCCATGCTGCCAGGACCATACTGGCCGCGGATCACGTCAGTCTCCAGGGTCGCCGCAGTCCACGGCTTGAGAGAGCGCAATACTTTGAGCTTTTCGTCGCGGATGGCGTCGGCGTGCGAGTTGATGGGCGGCTCCATGCCGATGGCGCACAACAATTGCAGTGCGTGGTTTTGCACCATGTCGCGCAATGCACCCGTGGTGTCGTAGAACGCGCCACGTTTTTCCACCCCAAGCTGCTCGGCAATCGAAATCTGGATGTTGGCAATGTGTTCCCGCCGCCACAGGGGTTCAAACAACGCATTGCCAAAACGCATCGCGAACAGGTTTTGTACAGCCGGTTTGCCCAGGTAGTGGTCGATCCGGAATACCTGCCGCTCAGAGAAGCTTTCGCACACGGTTTTGTTGATGGCCCGGTTCGAGGCCAGATCGTGCCCAAGCGGCTTTTCGAGCACGATACGCGTTTGCGGCGTGTTGAGATGGACCGCAGCCAGTTGCTCGCATACCGTGGTGAACAGCCCGGGCGCCGTTGCCAGGTACATCACTACCGTGTCGGTTTTGCGTTCTTGCAGGGTGGTCGCCAGGCGGGGGTAGTCGTCCGGGCGGGAAAGGTCCATTCGCAAGAAATGCAGCAGCGCCGCAAAACGTGCAAACTCGTCTTCGCTGGGGCGTTTTGCCAACTCGACCTGGTCGAATCGCGCGTGTATCAAAGCGCGGTACTGGTCGTCGCTGAGGTCGTCGCGGCCAATGCCGATAATGCGTCCTCCCTGCGGAAGGGTGCCATGGCGAAAGGCCTGGAACAGGGCCGGCATGAGTTTGCGCCAGGCCAGATCGCCGGTGCCGCCAAACAATACAAGATCAAAAGACATGGAGAAAATGCGGGGTGTGAAGTTACAGAAAATGGCCTCGGCTAATGTAACTTTGTTTCATTGATAATTCAACGGCATTGGCCACCACCGTTGTTGCGCGGCATCTGCTTCGTGGCCTGATTGGAAAAGACATGAACCAGCTTGACGCCCTTAAACAGTTCACCACCGTCGTCGCCGACACCGGCGACTTCAAGCAGATGTCCCAGTTCCAGCCGCAGGACGCGACCACCAACCCGTCACTGATCCTCAAAGCGGTGCAAAAAGCCGACTACCAGCATCTGCTGCAAGACACTGTGGGCAAGTTCCGCGCCCGGCCGCTGGATGAGATCATGGACCGGTTGCTGGTGCGGTTTGGTTGCGAGATTCTGTCGCTGATTCCCGGACGCGTGTCGACCGAAGTCGATGCGCGTTTGAGTTTCGATGCCAATGCGTCGTTCACGCGGGGTGAACGCATCATCGAGCTGTACCAGGCGCAGGGCATCCACATCGACCGCGTGTTGATCAAGGTCGCCGCCACGTGGGAAGGCATACAGGCGGCAGAACAGCTGGAGCGACGCGGCATTCACACCAACTTGACGCTGTTGTTTTCGTTTTGTCAGGCGGTGGCCTGCGGGCAGGCGAAAGTACAGCTGATCTCGCCGTTTGTCGGGCGCATCTACGACTGGTACAAGAAGTCGGCCGGCCCGACCTGGGACGAGGCCGCCCGTGCGGGTGCAAATGATCCGGGTGTGCAATCGGTACGTCAGATCTACAACCACTACAAGAAGTTTGGCGTGGGCACCGAAATCATGGGTGCAAGTTTTCGCAACGTCGGCCAGATCCAGGCGCTCGCGGGTTGCGATCTGCTCACCATCAGTCCGGATTTGCTGGCTGCGCTGGCGGGCTCGGACCAGCCACTGCCGCGTATGCTGGAGCCAGCCGCTGC